>NZ_QSQO01000031.1:0-17001 GCF_003436775.1 Collinsella sp. TF11-5AC | reverse complement strand
AGGCCGCTTATTAGCCCGTCCAAGAATTGGGGCGCAGTTCAACGTGCGGCGGGGGTTCTTTCGTCCTGCGGAGTGTCCGCGAAGGTCAGCCCTCAGATCCTGCTACGACTACGTCCTCGGATTGTGGGGCTGAATGAAGGACGTGGCTGTGGGGGTGCCTTGTCCCGGTCGCTGTTTCGCGGCGTGGCCGCGAAACCACGCGCCACTTTGGGCATGGAGGGCTAGCTGATTGTGGCCTTCTGCTGCCCCAGTGCTGTTTCGCGCTTTGCGCGAAACATCGCAGCACTTTGGGCATAGTGGGGGAGTTGGTTGTCGCTGCCTTCTATTCCCTTGCTGTTTCGCGCCTTTGGCGCGAAAGGCGCAGTACTTTGGGCGTGGAGGCTGGCTTGCGGACTCAGATGACCTAGAGAGATATGGGTGCAAACGAGAAATCGTTGTTGGGGTCGTCCTTTTCCATAAACTCATCGAGACAGAATGTCATATAGATTGGAACGTAAAGGATCTTGCCCTCTTTGCAAAGGTTTTCGTGGCTCAGCACAACGGCCTCGGGAATTTTGTACTCGCCCACACTCATCAAACGGTCGAGGGCTGCATGTGCTCGAACTTTCTTGCCCGATTTGACTTCGATTGGGACAACATGCCCGCGGGCACCTTCGATTACAAAGTCGACTTCACCGACCTCACGCGTTTGGTAGTACCACGTATCTGCTCCGAGGGCAACGAGTTCCTGTGCGACCACGTTCTCATAGAGGCCGCCGAGGTTGGGGGTTTTCATGTCAAGGTAGACGGCGCGTGCCGTGCTGCCGGGATACCGCGATGCGAGCATACCTGTATCGGACTCGTATAGTTTAAAGGCCGTCGTTTTCTCCGTCCTCTTGAGAGGACTTCGTGCCTCCGTCACCTGGGGGACCATCAATCCAACGCCTGCGTTCACCAGCCATAGGAAATCCTGCTCGTATTTTTGAAGACGAGCTCCCTCGCCTAGAGACGAGACGATAAAGCGATGGGACTCCGCCTCAAGCTGAACGGGAATTTGCTCGAAAATGGAGCGAACGTTAAACGCTCGAGTCGATGCATATTTAGAGATATCGCTTTTGTACTGATCGACTAGCTGAATTTGAAGCTCACGCGTTCTCACGAGCGAATAGCCCGAATCGATATAGTTCTGAACGACCTCCGGCATGCCGCCGCAAACGATATAGGCTCTAAAGTTTTTGAGCATCGCCTCATGAATATAGTTTTCGACGGGACGTCTCTCGACAAGGCGGCTGCGAATATCTGCAAGCACATTTTCGCTGACGCTGTTTGCCCAACAAAACTCTTCAAAATCCATCGGCCGCATAACAATGTGCTCGACATACCCTACCGGAAAAGAAGAGATCCCCTTAAACTCAGTCCCAAGCATAGACCCCGAGAAGACATAGCTAAAGCGTCCGTCCTCGACCAGCGCCTTCATAAGTGTAACGATCTGCGGATACTCCTGAATCTCATCGACGAAGATAAGCGTGTCTCCTTCAACAAGCGGTGCATCCGCAAGAAGGGCCACACGGTTGATGAAGTCAATGGAGTTCTTAGCGCCAACAAGTACGTCTCTTGCCTCGGCATCAAGTAGCAGATTGACCTCATAATACGAAGCGTAGTTGCTCTTTCCAAACGCGCGAATCGCATAGCTCTTGCCAATCTGACGCGCACCGGTAACAAGCAGGGCCTTATGGGAGTTATTCTTCCAGCTCAAAAGCCTATCAGTAACCTTGCGGCGTAGCATTAAAACACCTCATTGACAAAAATTGGCAAATAGATTTGCCCCTAATCATACAAAAATTGACAAATAGATTTGACCCAAATCATACAAAAATTGGCAAATAGCAAAGCTCACTTAGGCCTCAAAGCCAGCGAGCCAGCACGGTACTTTGCGAAAAGGCTGGCGGCGCCGTTGTTGAGGGTGGCCAGGTTGGCAGTGGCGCCGTTAGCGTTCTCGGCTGCTTGGGCGCGCAGGAGCGAAAGGGCGTCGGCAGCGTTCATGCAGAAGCCGACGGTAAAGTTCCATACTGCGAACTCACAGCCGCTTGCCGCGGGGTGAAGCGCGATTGGCTATCCCTTTTGTTGGATGAAAAGCCCCGTGTTTTTGCAGGGGTGCATACTCGTCTAATAAATGTATAGAATCTCGTATAGTGCGAGTAAATAATTGCAGTGTCCGTTATGTGTTTAGCAAAGATATAGTTTGCATAATCCAGCCTAATCTCTGCTCTAATTAAATAAAGTCGCACGTAGATGACGTAAACATGTGTGAGCTGGGCTTCTTTACGCTGAGCGGGTAAAAACGACCGTTCACCGTTAAACTATTTTCAAAATGAATAAAATGAGCGATAAAGAGAATATAAACCTTAATAAACTCGCGTATTGCACGGACGCGGGTTATTAATGGGTTGTAGGCCTTTTACAGAAAGGATTCCAGCAATGTCTAAGCCTCTTGGCAAGCCCGACCGCATCGTCGTCGCCCTTGGCGGCAACGCCCTCGGCAACAACCCCGTCGAGCAGATCGAGGCCGTGAGCAACACCGCCCACGCGCTCCTCGGCCTCATCGAGCAGGGCAACGAGATCATCATCACCCACGGCAACGGCCCGCAGGTCGGCATGATCCAGAACGCCTTCGCCGCCGCCCACGACGCCATCGGCACCCCCGAGATGCCGCTGCCCGAGTGCGGCGCCATGTCCCAGGGCTACATCGGCTACCACCTGCAGCAGGGCATCGGCCGCGAGATGCACAAGCGCTATAAGCGTTGGCACGCCGCCACCGTCGTCACCCAGATCGAGTGCGATCCCGACGATCCCGCGTTCAAGAACCCGACTAAGCCGATCGGCCCCTTCTACACCGAGGAGCAGGCCAAGGAGTTCATGGCCGAGGATCCCTCCAAGGTCTTCGTCGAGGATTCCGGCCGCGGCTGGCGTCGCGTCGTCGCCTCCCCCGATCCCAAGAAGATCGTCGAGGCTGACTCCATCCTCAACCTGCTCGACAACGAGTTCATCGTCATCGCCTGCGGTGGCGGCGGCATCCCCGTCGTCCGCGACTACGAGAACAAGGGCTGCTACAAGGGCGTTCCCGCCGTCATCGACAAGGACCTGGGCGGCGAGCTGCTGGCCGAGGACTGCGACGCCGACGTCCTGTTCCTGCTGACCGCCGTCGAGCATGTCGCCATCAACTTTGGCAAGCCCAACCAGGAGGAGCTCGAGGACCTCACCGCCGACGAGGCCGAGCGCCTGGCCGACGAGGGTCAGTTCGGCAAGGGCTCCATGGAGCCCAAGGTCCGCGCCGCCATCAAGTTCGCCCGTTCCCGCAAGGGCCGCACCTGCATCATCGGCGCCCTGGACAAGGCCGCCGAGACCATGGCCGGCCTCTCCGGTACCCGCATCCACGAGTAGTCCCTACTCCGTTGCATCTCTCGTGGGCGCCAGGCAAAGCGCCCACAAACTAGCCTCTCTTCATGAGCCCCGCAGTCCGCTCCGACTGCGGGGCTTTTGCTATCGGTAGTCATTGGGGACAGACTTAAATGAGTAGCACCAATCAACTGCGGAAAGTGCATCCCACAATGAGTGTCCAAAATGGGGCACAGTTTCCCCGGGGCCCTCAACCGGAAAATACATCCCGGAATTTGCCCGAAAAATGGCCCCCAGTTTCCCAAACAGGCCGCTAACGGAAAGCGCATCCCGCTATCGAACTTCAAAGCGGGGTGCGCTTTCCGTGCCAGCAGTTCCGGGCATCCAGAGACCACTCATTTAAGTCTGTCCCCAATGACTAGTAGTAGGCCCACATGGCTTCGACTTCGTTAAGGACCTCTACGACGCCCCAGCGGCGGGCGCTGCGGCTGGCCGAGTTGGGATCGAAGACTTCAATCTGGTCGGCGTCGTCAATACCGTAAAGCACAATGTAGTGGCCCACGTTGGTAAAGGTGCCCGGCCGAACGGCGGCGATGACGGGCGCTCCCGAACGCAGCGCCATAGTCATCGAGTCGCGATCGTTATGAAGCTCCGTTCCGTTAAGTCCCAACTGCCACGCACCGCTCGTCATAAACGACCATTCGGTTGCACCGGTGGGGGCGTAATGCCTGCCTCGGAAAGCGCGCACATATCGACGGGAGTCATATCGGTGCGTCCCGTCTTAAAGATATAGACCATGGTGAGGCACGTAGGCCCGCAAGCATTTTGGCGGATGGTACCGCCGGCGTAAGGCAGCTCCGACCATGCAGGGTCGATCTGATAGATATGGGGCATCGTGCCGGCTTGCCATTGCGAGCGCGGGGTCGAAAAGGCGAAAGAATAACCGGGCGCGACGGGGGCCTTGAGCAGCTTGTCCTCGGCGGTGGGCTCGAGACCGGCCGAGCCGTGGGACATACAGGAGCTCATAAGCACAAAGACCAGACAGATGAGGATAGAGCACAGTGCGAGGCAAAGCTGACGAGCCGGCAGGGCGGGGGCATTCACGAACGATGTCGAGCGGTAGGGCTTGCCGTCGCGTCCGCCTTGGGGATGCGAAAAGAAGCGGTTGATATGGATGCCGGGCTGACGTGCGCCGTTGCGGCGCAGTTGCGGAACCTCGGCTTGGCGCTGTCGAGTGCGCGCGCCCAAGCGGCTATCTTGCTGTGCGCTTGTGCCCGTGCTCGGACGGCCACTCTGCCGTGTTCCGTTTGTCTGCTGCCGAGACGAAGACCTGGGTTGCTCTTGAGGGCGTTGCGGATTGCTGCTCGTGGCACTTCTGGGCGTCGGCGTGGTGCGGCCAGCAAGGCGAACGCTTTGTCGCCGTTGATCACCGTCGTTGTATCCGTATGCCATTCGTACCGCCTTGTCTCATGTATAACCTGTCTATCCTACAAAAAAGATGTGCAACAAATGGGTCCGCGCGTCAAAAGCTCGGTAAACGGTACGAAAGGCGCAAAACACACGGCCTCAAAAACATCTCTCTATGCGTCCGATGAGCGTACGTCCGTCGGACGGGCGACAACAATGAGCGGCAAACCGTGCCGTTCGTCCCAAAAACGGCGCCGCTCGTTTTGCAGTTCTGCCTTCGGTCGAGCTACAAGCGGCGCTGCTGTGCCAAGGCCGTATCTTAAAGCCACGAAATAAAAGCGCGCGGCAAAACAGACCGCGCAAGGGGTGACGTCAAGGGGCGTCAAAAAGGAAAGGAGGGGAACAATGGCGGACAAGAACGCAGAAGTTGCAGTCGAAGATAACGGCGGCATGAAGAAAACGCTTTCGCTCTGGAACTTCTTCACCATCGGCTTTGGTGCCATCATCGGTACCGGTTGGGTTCTGCAGGTTGGCGACTGGATGGTCGTAGGCGGCGGTCCCGTTCCCGCTATGATCGCATTCCTCTTGGGTGCAATCTTCCTCGTGCCCGTCGGAGCTGTTTTCGGTGAGCTCACGGCTGCCATCCCCATCTCGGGCGGCATCGTCGAGTATGTCGATCGTAGCTTTGGCCGTACGCTGAGCTACATCACTGGCTGGCTTTTGGCCCTGGGCAACGGCATCCTGTGCCCGTGGGAGGCCATCGCCATCTCGACCCTCGTATCCGAGATGTTCGGCAGCCTGCCCGGCCTTGAGTGGCTGCGCGCCGTCAAGCTCTACACCATCCTGGGCGCCGATGTTTACCTGTTCCCGACGCTGATTGCGCTCGGCTTTGCAGTCTACGTCATCTTCCTCAACTTCCGCGGTGCCAGCTCGGCCGCCAAGCTCCAGGCCTTCCTGACCAAGGCTCTGCTCTGCGGCATGCTGCTCGCCATGGGTGTCTCGCTGTTCACCGGTTCGCCGGAACACGCCATGCCCGTGTTCTCCCAGGTCACCGGTGCTGGCGGCGGCAAGCCCGCTACCGAGGGCACCAGCCTGTTCGCCGGCATCGTGTCGGTCCTGGTTTTGACCCCGTTCTTCTACGCCGGCTTCGATACCATTCCTCAGCAGGCTGAGGAAGCAGCCGAGGGCCTCAACTGGAACAAGTTCGGCAAGATCATCTCCCTGGCCCTGCTGGCCGCCGGCGGCTTCTACATGGTCTGCATCTACTCGTTCGGCACCATCCTCGACTGGCATGAGTTAGTTAAGAGTCCGGTTCCCGCGCTTGCCTGCCTCAAGGGCATCAACATGCTCCTGTACCTGGCCATGCTCGTCATCGCCACGCTTGGACCCATGGGCCCGATGAACTCCTTCTACGGCGCCACGAGCCGCATCATGCTCGCCATGGGCCGCAAGGGCCAGCTGCCCGAGAAGTTCGCCGAGGTCGATCCCAAGTCCGGCGCTCCCAAGCTCGCCTGCGCCGTTCTGGGCGTCATCACCGTCATCGGTCCGTTCCTGGGCAAGAACATGCTCATCCCTCTGACCAACGTGTCGGCTCTCGCCTTCATCTTCTCCTGCGGCATGGTCGCCCTCGCTTGCCTGCGCATGCGCTTCACCGAGCCCGACCTGCCTCGTCCCTACGAGGTGCCCGGCGGCAAGTTTGGCATCAGCCTCGCTGTCGCTGCCTGCGCCGTCATCATCGGCCTGCTCGTGGTCCCGTTCTCTCCCGCCTCCCTCAACATGGTGGAGTGGAGCATCGTGATCGGCTGGCTGGCCGTTGGCCTGGCCCTCATGGCCTTCACCAATTCCCGCAAAAAATAACGCCTAGCCGGGGCGGATCGGGTGCGCGGACCCCTCTCTTCCGCGCACCGAACCCGGCACCACTTGGGTAGCTTTGTGAGGCCATAACCCAACATGGCCTCGCCCACTATATGGATCCATAAGGAGGAACCATGTCCACTAAGTACGCAATCGTTGGCGGCAAGCTCATCGACGGTACCGGTGCCGAGCCGGTCGAGAACTCCCTCGTTCTCGTCGACGACAACGGCAAGATCGAGTATGCCGGTGCTATGCAGGACCTTCCCGAGGGCGTTGAGGTTATCGACGCCGCCGGCAAGACCGTCCTTCCCGGCCTGATCGACACCCACCTGCACTTCTCGGGCAACCTGACCGACGATGACACCGATTGGGTCATGCAGCCGCTCCTCGAGAAGCAGGCCGTCGCCGTCAAGCAGGCCTACGACTGCCTCACCCACGGCCTCACCACCGTCTGCGAGATCGGCCGCTTTGGTATCCAGATTCGCGACTGCATCGACAAGGGCGTCTTTAAGGGCCCGCGCGTTCTGGCCACCGGTCTGGGCTTCTGCCGTGTTGCCGGTCACGGTGACTCCCACCACTGCACCCAGGAGCTCAACAAGGAATCCCACCCCTGGGGCGATCAGGTCGACGGTCCTTGGGATCTGCGCAAGGCCGTCCGTCGTCGCCTGCGCGAGAACCCCGATGCCATCAAGATCTGGGCTACCGGTGGCGGTATCTGGCGTTGGGACTCCGGTCGCGACCAGCACTACTGCTCCGAGGAGATCCAGGCCGTGGTCGAAGAGGCCAAGATGGTCGGCATCCCCGTGTGGAGCCACTGCTACAACAACCACGCTGCTGCCTACGACTCCGTTCGCTTTGGCTGCGAACAGCTGATCCACGGCTTCGATATCGATGAGCGCACCATGGACCTCATGGCCGAGCAGGGTACCTTCTTCACCCCGACGATCGCCTTCCTGCCCACCTGGTACGCCACCTATCCGCCCGTCTACGTCCCCGAGCTGCACGACAAGTACGAGGGTACCCTGGTCGAGAAGGAGCTGCAGCGCAACTACGACTGCCTGCGCGAGGCCAAGAAGCGCGGCGTCGTCATGACGATCGGCTCTGACTCCTTCTCCTTCGTCACCCCGTACGGCACCTGCTCCATCGAGGAGATGTACGAGTTCGTCGACAAGATCGGCTTCACCCCGGTCGAGACCATCACCTGCGCCACCCTTAACGGTGCCAAGATGTGCCACATCGAGGACGAGACCGGTTCCATCGAGGCCGGCAAGTGCGCCGACCTGCTGGTCGTCAACGGTGACGTCGCCGCCGACATCCATGTGCTCAACACCGACAACATGGACGTCATCATGAAGGACGGCTGGATTGTCGAGGCTGGCACCTTTGGCGAAGCCAACAAATACAGCGCCTAAGATACCGTTTGTCGATAGCTGGATGTAAAACACAGTTTTTGATTGCATAATGCAATGGAGAGGGTCGCTTGCGGCCCTCTTTATTGCTATGGGGTGCGTCAGTAAGAAGGGGATGACGGTGGATCTCAATAGGCTGATTCTGGGCAAGAGTTACAACTCCACCAAGGTCTTTCGTACGGCCCAGCATGTGGTTCAGGCCATTCTACTTGGTGTCGTCGTTCCGGCGCTTATCTTGCTGCTTATCTGGGATTTAACCGATAATCCCAATCCCGTTCCAGGCGTTGTCGTCATTGCCGGCCTGGTCATGCTGTGCTTCTTCTTCTCGTATGTCTTTGTGGTCCCCGACGACCTCACATCGAGCGCAACCGATCGTACGCTTGCCATCGCATCAAAAATATTCGCCTATACGTCGCGCGGCCTTACGCCCGAAGCGGCCCTGGGCGCCTCTAAAATCATCCTGTCCGAGACCATCGCCTCTGCCATCTGCTTTACCGACGGCAAGCAGGTACTGGCAAGCTGGGGCGAGGACTCGGCAAAATGCCCCGCCGGCACCCCGGTGGTGCTCAAGACTACGCTCAACGTGATTGAGACGGGTGAGCAGAGCGTGTTTTCGCGTGACGCTTCCAATGAGACGGGCGGCTATTTTCCCCGCCTGCGCGCCGGCATTGTCGCGCCGCTTACCGTGCGTGGGCATTGCGTGGGCACACTCGAGCTGTATTACCCGCGCCTGAGCAGCATCGATATGCGCCAGACGGCGCTTGCCTCGGGTTTCGCCGACCTTATTTCCACGCAGCTCGCCAGCTTTGAGCTCGAGCGCCAGGATGAACTCACGGCCCGCGTTGAACTCCGCGCTCTGCAGTCGCAGGTCGACCCGCATTTTCTATTCAATACCATCAGCACGATCGTGTCGCTCGTTCGAACCGAGCCCGACAACGCGCGATCGCTGCTAATCGACTTTTCCAACTACTATCGTCAGACGCTTTCTGACTCCGATACGCTCACCACGCTCGAGCACGAGGTGGAACAGGGCACTCGTTATATCAATCTTATGCAGGCCCGGTATGGTGATGGCCGTCTGCGCGTTTCGGTCGACATCGACTTTGAGGTGCGCGACAGCCTGGTGCCGCCGTTTATCTTGCAGCCGCTGCTCGAAAACTGTATCAAGCATGCGCAGCGCGAGACCGAGCCGCTTTCTATTCGTGTTAGGGCTTTTGAGACCGATGACGGCTTGGAGATCATCGTCGAAGATGACGGTATCGGTATGAGCGAAGAAGTCTGCGCGCATCTGTTTGAGCAGCATCGCCGAGAGGAGCCCGAGAGCATTACCGCCGACGGATCCATCAAGCGAGGTTGCGGCCTGGCGCTCTTCAACGTGCTTCAGCGCATCCATTTCTTTTACGGAGAAGATTCTGGCATGCGCGTGAAGTCCCAGGAGGGCGTGGGAACGCAGGTCATCGTCGAGCTGAACGGCGAGCCGCATGAGCCGGCGCCGATGAAGGTGTAGCGCGCGGTTGGATTGAGAGAAAAAAGAGGGGAAGCGCATATGTCCGAGGGATGGAACATCTTGGTGGTTGATGACGAGCCTCCTATTAGGGCTGAGCTACGTTATCTGCTGGAAAAGGATGCACGTGTGGGACAGATTGCCGAGGCGGGCAATGTCACCGAGGCCGTGGAGTCGATTCTGTCGAACAAGCCCGACGTGCTGTTTTTGGATATCACGATGCCCGGCCGCTCGGGAATCGAGCTTGCCGAGACGCTGCAGAACCTAAAAACGCCGCCGGTCGTGGTGTTTGTGACGGCATTTGCCGAGTATGCGGCCGATGCCTATAACCTCGATGCCATTGATTACGTCGTCAAGCCGGTCGAGGATGCCCGCCTGTCAAAGGCGCTCGATAAGATCGAGGCCGCCCTGGGCGTTCGTCGTGTCGTCCATGCTCCGCGCCAGCCCTTGCGCCTGACGGTGGATCGCGGGGGCAAAAAGGTGTTTATCCCCGTGGCGGATGTCTGCTACTTTGAGGCGCGTGCCGATTTTTGCGACGCCGTCTGCGCCGAGGGAACATATCTGATCAATGAGTCGATCTCTTCGCTCGAACGTCGCTTGGGCTCCGAGGGCTTTATTCGCGTTCATCGCAGCTATCTGGTCAATTTGGAAGACGTGCACAATGTTGAGATTGGCTCCACGGGCTTGATGGAGCTCAGGCTCGACCGCGTGAGCTCGACGGTGCCGGTGTCCCGTCGTCGTGCCGCCGAGGTCAAGTCGCACCTGGGGCTTGCGTAAGAGGCTTGCGTGCCGTCGTTTACCACCGCAGGTTTGGCATGACCGTGCGGTGGGCATAATGGGTGGCATCGAATGAAATCGAAAGGATCATTATGCCCGCGCTTATCACCCATCATCTGTTTGGCGAGGAAAGCATCGACCGTCTTCCGCAGGGCGTCATCACGTCCGATGAAGAGCGCATCGCCTTTATCTTGGGCAACCAAGGCCCCGACCCGTTTTTCTTTCACATTCTGACACCGCGTGTTTCCGACTGCACGCTGCTGGCGCAGGTCATGCATCGCTCGCGCATGTCTCGCCAGTTCGCGTGCCTGCGCGACGGCGTGTCGCATCTGCTGCCGCGCGATGCCAGCTTGGGTCGTGCCTTTGCGCTGGGCCTGCTGTCTCATTACGTGCTCGACCGCAACGCTCACCCCTTTGTCTATGAGCAACAGTTTGGCATCGTGGAGTCCGATTCAGAGCTTGAGGATTCGAGCAGTCAGGTCCATGCCGTGATCGAGAGCGACCTGGATGTACTGATGCTGCAGCTTAAACGCGATGGCGCTACGGTTGACGATTACCCGCCGGCGGGCGAGATCGTCACCACCGATCGCATCAATCGCGTGGCCGGCGTGCTGATGAGCTATGTTGCCGGACGCGTGTACGGCATTGACATTCCGGCGGGGGAGTACGGTGCTGCCGTTGCCAATATGCAGCGACTTTACCGCGCGATTGAGCCGGCCGGCTCCGTAAAGACGCGCGCGATCTCGCTGGTTGAGGGCTTGGTGCACGATTATTCGCTGCTCGACGGCCTTGCGCACCGCGTGACGACCGAGCTGCCCGAGCGTACCGGCAACCTGGGCCACTTGGCATGGAAGAACCCCTTTACCGATGAAGTCTCGACCGAGAGCTTCCCCGAGGTCTTTGACCGCGCGCTGCTCGATTACGAGTGCACGGTTGCCCGCTTTATCGAGACCGGCGATATGGAAGCCGTGACCAACCATGTCAATTACAGCGGTCGCGTGCTCGATGCCGATGAGGAGTTCGACCGCGAGGAATAGGGCCCGCGCGTGCCCCTTTGCCGAATCCTTACCGGTGCTTCTGGACAATTGGGGTACGATGAACTAGCTGCATATCGGGCGAATACGAAGGGTCCCTGTCCATGAAATACACCAAGCTCGAGCGTAACTGGGTCATGTACGATGTGGGAAACTCGGCCCTCGTGCTGCTCAATACCTCGGTGGTGCCCATCTACTTTAACGCCATCAATACCGGTGCTTCCTCGGCAGACCTGGTGGTCGCTTGGGGCAACGCTCAGACGATTGCCTCGCTGGTCATTGCCATGCTCATGCCCATTCTGGGCGCGCTTGCCGATTACGCCGGCAACAAGATCAAGTTCTTCTTGGGCTTCTTCCTCACGGGCCTGGTTCTTTGCCTGACGCAGGCTATCCCAATGTCCGCCATGGCATTTTTGACCGTGTACGTGCTGTGCACCATCGGCCTTAACTCTTCTATGACGTTCTACGACGCCATGCTGCCTGACATTACCACCGACGAGCGCATGGACGCCGTGTCCAGCTCGGGTTATGCCTGGGGCTACATCGGTTCCACCGTGCCGTTCATCATCTGCTTGGCGCTTATCATGGGTGGCCCCGCTCTCGGCGTCCCCACCATGCTGGCAACGCGTCTGTCGTTTATCATCACCGGTGCCTGGTGGCTCATCTTTACCCTGCCGCTCATTCGCACCTATAAGCAAAAGTACGGTCGCGAGCGCGGTCCCCAGGACACCATCGGCCACATCGTGGGCGGTGTGTTCTCCGAGGTCGGACACACCATGCGCGAGATCGCCCACAACAAGACCGTGCTGGTCTACATGATCGCGTTCTTCTTCTACATCGACGGTGTGCACACGGTCATTTCCATGGCAACCAGCTACGGCTCGGCTCTGGGTATCGATTCGACCCAGCTGGTGCTGGCGCTGCTCGTCACGCAGTTTGTGGCCTTTCCGTCCGCCATCATCTACGGCAAGCTCGCCGGACGCGTGGGCACGCTCAACATGATTCTGGTGGCGGTCGCCGCCTACATGGGCATTGTGCTGTTCGCCGTGTTCTTCCTAAAGACCGCCTTTGAGTTTTGGGTGCTTGCCATTATGGTCGGCCTGTTCCAGGGCGGCGTGCAGGCGCTCAGCCGCAGCTACTTTGGCCGCATTATTCCCAAGGAAAAGTCCAACGAGTACTACGGCTTCTTTGACATCTTTGGCCGCTATGCAAGCGTTATGGGCACCTTCCTGGTGTCGATCGTCACCTCGCTGACCGGCAACCCGTCGCTGGGCGTCCTTTCCATTGGTGTGCTGCTGGTCGTTGGCTTTATGCTGCTGGTCCGCCTGTCCCGCATGACTCGGGCGGCAGAGCATGCCGCATAGGAGTGAGCGGCTATTGTGCCTGTCCACGGTGCTCTTTTGGGGTTATCCGCAATAAACATTCTGACTTTCGAACAATGATTAGCCCAAGTGGGTATGATGGAGTCAGCTAGGTCGCGGGGCGTCGCCTGTGTTTGGCGGCGTCCCGTTTTTGTGTTGCAGGGAGGGTAAGGCATGAACGCCACGGTCGTGATTCCAACGTATTGGGCGGGCGATGACGCTCGCGCAAACGCCCCTGGCACCTATGACCATTCGACACGACTCAACGCCGACAATCCCGAACTCGACCGCTGCCTGGCCTCGCTTGAGCAGGTGCGCGACATCCCGCGCATCATCCTTTTGGTGGTCTGTCCCGTTTCTGCCACAGCCGATGTGTCGCTGCGCGTGCACGAGATTGTCGACGCGCATCCCACGCTCAAGGTCACCGTTGTCACCAACACCCAGGCCTCGCGCATCGCAGACCGGGTTGCTCAGATCGCGCCCAAGGGTTCGGGCGAGTGCGTGAGCCTGCGAGGTTACGGTGCCATCCGCAACATGGGGCTGGCCTGCGCTGCGGTGCTGGGGCATGACGCGGTTATCTTTTTGGATGACGATGAGGCTGTCATCGACGCCGACTTTATGAAGCGCGCGACCTATGCGTTGGGGCAGCAGACGCGTCAGGGCTTGCCGATCTTGGTCAAGAGCGGCTATTTCTACGATCGCGACGGCTCGCCGTTGGCTCCCACGGACAAGGCGGGCATCTGCCATCGTTGGTGGACCAAGCGCATCGAGTTCAACCGTTGGATGAAAAAGGCGCTCTCGGGCACCCGCATCTCGCGCTCCAACTACGTGTGCGGCGGCCTGATGGCCCTGCACGCCCGCGCCTTTACGCGTGTGGCCTTTGACCCGTTTATCACCCGCGGCGAGGACTTGGATTACCTCTTTAACATGCGCATGTTTGGCTACGACGTGTGGTTCGATAACGAGTGGACCGTGCGCCATCTGCCTCCGGAGTCCGAAAAGCGCTCACCGCGCTTTATGCAGGATGTATACCGTTGGTACTACGAACGGGCCAAGTTGACGTTCGCCGCGCATCAAAAGGAGCTCATTCCCGTTACGGCGGCATCGCTCATGCCCTACCCGGGCCCGTGGATTTCGCGCGAGCTCGACGACCGCGTGCGCAAGACCGCTATGGTCCGCAGCGTGTTTACCCGCGAGCATGAGGGCTACCTGCGCATCTGGCGCCATGGTATCGACGAGGCAAAGGCCTATGCACGCCAAAACGCTGCAAGCTACCTGCGTTTCCAGAGCTTTTGGCCCAAGATCATGGACGGGCTTTGGCGTGACGCACAACTGATCAGTATCCTGGAGGGGGCCGAATGATCGACCGCCGCGCCCAGCGCGATAGTTCAATATCAATCTTTCGCATCATTGCCGTTGCCTGCGCCATTTGCGTGCTGGTGTACTTTATTTTTGCCCTGGCGACCGGAATCGAGCCGATTGCCACGGTGATTGCCTGCGCGCTGCTGTGCATCTTTCTGTGCATCTTTATCTTTTTGACGCTCAATCCCGATTCGGTGCGCTCCCAGTACACCGAGGAGACGCTCTCGGTGGCCTCGGCCATGCTCGAGGACATTAAGGGCGGTTTGACACAGGAGTCGGCGCGTTTGGTGTGCCAGCGCATTTTGCCCGAGACGCGCGCCATGACGGTGGCCATCACCGACGAGGACAACGTGCTTGCCTGCGCGGGCGAGTTTGAGGAAAAGCTACTGCCAGATTCTCCCATCCACACGCTTGCCACACGCTACGTTATCGAACATGGCATCGTGCAATCGTTCAACCGTATGGTGGATGTCGTGGGCTCGGACGGCTCGCACAACCAAGTCCCCGCCGGCATTATCGCCCCCATCAAGGTGGGCGATCGTACCGTCGGCACGCTCAAGTTCTACTACAAGACCCCGCGCGCCGTCGACCGCACCCAGTACGCGCTTGCCTCGGGCTTTGCCGAGATCTTGTCCACGCAGCTCGCCATCCACGAGCTCGAGGTGCAAAAGGAACTCACAGCGCGCGCCGAGGTGCGTGCGCTGCAGGCGCAGATTAACCCGCACTTCCTGTTCAACACGCTGAACACCATTGCATCGTTTACGCGCACCGACCCGCTGCGGGCCCGCGAACTGCTTCGTGAGTTCTCATCGTTCTATCGTGCCACGCTCGACAACTCGGGATCGCTTATTCCGGTCTCGCGCGAGGTCGCACAGACCAAGCGCTACCTTACCTTTGAGAAGGCCCGCTTTGGCGAGGACCGCGTGCTTGCGACGTTCGATGTGTCCGAGGACGTGGAAGATACGCTGGTGCCGGCGTTCGTGATCCAGCCGATTGTCGAGAACGCCGTGCGTCATGGTATGGGCGATGACGACGCCCTGAGGATCGACGTGACCGTTCACCAAGACGGCGAGGATGCAATCTTGATTGCCGTGGCCGATAATGGCGTGGGCATGGATGAGGGTACCGCCGCCAGACTGTTTGACGAGCGCTCTGCCCGTCCCGACGCCAGCTCTCCCCAGGGTGGCGGCGCCGGTGTGGCCATGCACAATATTTCGGAGCGCATCCATCGCTTTTTTGGGCCGCACTCCTATACGCGTGTCGAATCGGCGCCGGGCAAGGGCACCAAAGTGCTTCTTCATCTTGATTTGTCAGAGAGCATCTTTGACATTCAAGAGTAAAATAAAAGGCTACGGGCTCAACGTCATGCGACGGATGCCTGGCGTAGTTAGTTGACGAAAGGTTTTATCCCTATGCTGCGTGCGATGATTGTGGATGATGAGGCGCCGGCTCGCTCGGAGCTTCGCTTCTTGCTCGAGCAAACGGGCAAGATCGGCACGATCACGGAGGCGTCGAGCGTCCGCTCCGCCATCGAGATGCTTATGGAAAGTCGCGTGGATGTCGTGTTTCTCGATATCTCGATGCCCGGTGCCTCGGGCCTGCAACTTGCCGAGGCGCTGCATAAGCTCAAAAATCCGCCGGCGATCGTGTTTGTGACTGCGTATAGCGACCATGCGGTCGAGGCATTCGACGTCGATGCCGTCGATTATCTGATGAAGCCTGTCGAGGAAGCTCGCTTGGATCGCGCGATCGAGAAGGTCATGCAACGCGCCAAGCCGGTTACGGACAGCAAGGTGACCATCGAGCGTATCCCGGTGGAAAAGGGCGGCCGCAAGGTGCTTATTCCCGTGGACGACATTCGCTTTATCATGGCCAAGGACGATTACTCCTGCATCTATACCGTCGATGATCGCTTTTTGTCGACGACCTCGCTGGCGCAGTTTGAGGCCAAGCTCTGCGACTTTGGCTTCTTCCGTGTTCACCGCCGCTATATCGTCAACTTGGCGTGCGTTACGGACGTCGAGACGGTGCCCTCGGGCGCCATCCAGCTGGGCATTACGGGCGTCGACGAACGCGTGCCGGTTTCGCGCCGCCGCGTCGTGCCGCTCAAGAAGGCTCTGAGTCTCTAGCACACTGGCCCCGCAGCCCTGTAGACCCATCGTCTGCGGAGCCGTGGGGCCTTTTTGTATGTATCTGCTGAATCGTTTTTTGCGGAAGGGATCCCATGAACAGCGCAAGCGCCAAGCGCATCGACATCATCTCGGACACCCACGGCTATCTTTCGCCTGCGCTCCTGGATGAGCTTGAGGGCGCAGATCTGATCATCCACGCCGGCGACCTCACGTCAGAGATGGACTACGAGCACCTATGCACCATCGCCCCCGTGCGGGCCGTATTGGGCAACAACGATTACTACCGCGACTACGGCCCCGATGTAGACCGTCTTGCGCTCTTTACCTACGAAGGCCTCAAATTCGCCGTAGCCCATTACCGCGAAGACCTTCCGGTGGGATCCGTAGACGTAGCCATCAACGGTCACACCCACGTAACCAAAGAAGCCCAAGTGGGCCGCTGCTTAGTCCTCAACCCGGGCAGCGCCAGCTACCCCCGAGGCACCCGAGGCCCCACCATGGCCAGAATGCTCGTCAACGACGGCCATGTCATAAGTACCAAGTTTATTGACCTAGACTAACCGCAACAAAAACGGGGGATGCACAAGGCATCTCCCGTTTTTCTTTGAGCCAAAGTAAGAAGTCCAACCAGAACAATCAGACCAACCCCGCCGAGGAACACGCGGGCTAGCCGCGCAGCGGCGCACGCCCGCAAAACTGGTTGAATAATGTGACGGCAGGGAGGGTCTCCGGGGCTGGGGGCGGGGGTTAAGTTTGTCGCGAGTTCCGCACGCAAAGGAAAGCACT
>NZ_QSQO01000030.1:5315-20652 GCF_003436775.1 Collinsella sp. TF11-5AC | reverse complement strand
TGACATCGTTTTTATGTCAACCTTGGTCTAACAGAGCCTTTTTAAATCCCCGTCCCAGAATAATCATCCTTCGGCTTCGTTTGGGATAGCTAAAAAAGCCCAGTCCCAAATTAACTGCCGTGCCGCTATACTGGTGCGCGGTCGTTTGCGAGCTCACGCGGCGGCCCTTGGTAACCCGACTTCCCGCGCCGTATCCGTAACGGCGCTCCCGGGGGAAGCGGATATACGCAAAGGAGTTTTATATGAGCAATCCCTCGAACCGCGCTTCGATGCGCGGGCAACTCACGCTGCGCGGCGTCGTCATCGGCGTCCTTGGCTGCGTGATCATCACGGCAAGCTCGGCCTACACGGCCCTCAAGATGGGTGCACTCCCCTGGCCGATTATTTTCGCTGCCGTCATCTCGCTGTTCTTCCTGAAGCTCATGGGTGACGCCAGGCTCAACGAGGCCAACGTCACCCACACCATCATGTCCGCGGGCGCCATGGTCGCCGGCGGCCTGGCGTTTACCATCCCGGGCGCCTGGATGCTGGGCTATGCCGACCAGATCAGCTGGCTCGACATGTTTATCGTGGCACTCGCCGGCACCATCTTGGGCCTGCTGGCAACGGCGCTCATCCACCGCCACTTTATCGTGGACGCCGCGCTGGAGTTTCCCACCGGCAATGCCGCAGCTCAGACACTGCGCGCCACCGAGGCCGGCGGCAAGACCGGCAAGCAGCTCTTTGGCTCCATGGCCATCGCAGGCATCTACAGCGTGCTTCGCGACGCTCTGGGCGTGGTGCCCAGCATGCTGTGCACGCTCAATATCCCCGGCGTGACCTTTGCCATCTATAACTCGCCCATGCTGCTCTCCATCGGCTTTTTGGTTGGCTTCGCCCCGGTTGCCTTCTGGTTTGCCGGCGCGCTGCTAGGTAACTTTGGCATCATCGTGGGCGGCACCGCTGCCGGTCTATTCGACGTTGTGACTGCGCAGGGCATCGTCAAATCGCTCGGCATGGGCCTCATGATGGGCTTTGGCGTCGCCGTCGTCCTCAAGGACATCCTGCCGCAGGTCGCCGGCATCGCCCGCGGCCTCGCCGCCGACAGCTCCAGCGACACCGACGAGCAGTCGCTCATCTCGGGCTCGCTTAAGCTCGACGCCGGCATCATCGGCCTGGGTACTGCCGCCATCGCCGTGATCGTCGCCATCGCGCTCGACCTTGGCCCCGTCCCGGCCGTCATCGTCACGCTGTTCACCTTTGTCACCACCATCATGAGCGCGCAGAGCTGCGGCCAGACGGGCATCGACCCCATGGAGATCTTCGGCCTCATCGTCATGCTCATCGTGGCTGCCTTCGCACAGATCGCCCAGGTCAAGCTGTTCTTTATCGCCGGCATCGTGGCCGTGGCATGCGGCCTTGCGGGCGACGTCATGAACGACTTTAAGGCCGGCGCCGTGCTGGGCACCAATCCGCGTGCGCAGTGGATCGGCCAGGCCATCGGCGGCATCGTGGGCGCCCTGGTCGCCGCTGCCGTCATGGTCGCGCTCGTCACCGCCTATGGTCCGGATGCTTTCGGCCCCGACAAGAGCTTTGTGGCCGCGCAGGCAAGCGTCGTCGCCACCATGGTCTCGGGCATCCCGAGCGTGCCGTGGTTCGCAGGCGGCTTTATCGCCGGCATCGTCATGTACTGGCTCGGCATTCCGGCCATGATGATCGGCCTGGGCGTGTACCTGCCGTTCTACATGTCGCTCACGGCCTTCTTGGGCTCCTGCGCCAAGCTCGCCTACGACAAGTGGGCCGCACGCCGCGACGCCGCTGCCGGTCTTTCGGACGAGGAGAAGGCCTCCAAGGATGCCGCCTTCCAGGAGCAGGGCCTGGTCGTCGCCAGCGGCCTGCTCGGCGGCGAGTCCATCGTCGGCGTTATCCTGGCGTTTGTCTCTGTTGGTCTGAGCCTGCTGGGGTAGGCCGAACAACAACGCACCAGCGCAGAGCGCGGGGTCGGAATCAAACCGGCCCCGTGCTTTTTTGTCTATTTGACTCTTATGATCCTCACGGCGTTTTAGCCATGTCGATTGGCCTGACTTCCAGGTCAACAAACCTTGTCTGACACCTCGCCTAACGCGGTGTAGAGTAAAGACGACAGACGCAAGAAGCGGCTCAGAAGCTAAACGAGGTAAGCATGGAACTCGACAAACAACAGATCAAGCGGCTGCGCGAGCGTCATCATCGTCGTCACGGTATACGCCCTGCACACAGCGAGGCCATGGAGAATGCCACCCGTTTCCTTAAGCAGGCGTTCAACATACGCGAGGGACGCGCGCCCTATCACGTGATTCGCAAGCGCTTTGTAAACGGGGCGCGCCTGACTGGCTCGCACTTATGCATCCTGATCATTGCCATGTTGATCGCGAGCATCGGCCTCGATATCGACTCGGACATTGCCATCGTGGGCGCCATGCTCATCTGTCCGCTCATGGGCTCGGTCCTTGCCATGGCATACGGCATCGCCACGCTCGACCGCGAGATTGCCGTCGAGGCAATTGCCGGCCTCGCGCTGCAGATGGTCTTTTGTCTAATCACGTCCACGCTGTACTTTAAGCTCTCGCCCCTTGGCACCACCACGGCCGCCATCATCGACAACTCGACACCGACTGTGTGGGACCTTGCCGTCGCGCTCGCGGGCGGCTTTGCGGGCGGACTGGGCAACTCGCGCGACCAGGAACCCGCCACGCTCATCGCCGGCGTGGCCGTGGCGACCGCGCTCATGCCGCCCCTGTGCGCGGCGGGCTATGGCATCGCCATCGCAAGCGGGTCGCTGTTTCTCTCGGCCCTCTACGAGTTTGGCATCAACGTGGTCTTTATCGCACTGGCTGCCGAAGCCGTGCTGCTTCTTTTGCGCGTGCCGCTCAAGCGCGACCTCAACGGCGACGGCATTGTGACCGCCGAGGAAAATGCCGAGGTCGATGAGCTGTCACACAAGGTGCGCCGCCGCATCATCGTGGGCACGGTGATCTTTGCCATCCCCTGCATCGTTATGACCGCGGGATCCATTGGCTCGGCGCAGGCCGGCGTGCAGGACGGCTATGGCGTCACCGAAACCACGCGCGAGCTTGCCGCGGTGCTGCCGGGCTTTAAGGATTACACCGTTGCCGTCGAGACCTCGGCCACCGAAGGCGAGGAGGAGGGTATCGTCGAGCGCGAGGTTGTCGCCCATGTGACGACAAGCGAGGCGCTTGGGGCACACGACCGCCGTGTAGCCCGCAAGCTCATCGACCTCAATGTGCCCGAGCTCGATCGCGTGGAGTTTGATGTGCAGTAATACGCGACGTGGGATGGATGCGCGCAGCCGCGAGTCACGACATGGCGCAGACGTGACGCGGGCCACGAGCAAATAGCGGGACGCGGTCCATGGCCGCGCTCCGCTCGCTGATTTATTGCCGTGAATCAGCTGTCCGCATCGACATCGCCAGACTCCACTGTAAACGCCGGACCGGTACTCACCAGATAAAAACGGGTCACCCTGGTATCTCTAAATAGGTAGAGCAAGCCCTGATCGCGTCGGCGCGAAATATACGCCACGTGGACCGTACCGAATTCTTCGCCGTTTTCATTCTTTAACACCAGAATGTTGGGGTCGTCCATACGCTCGAACTGTCCATCAACGCAGTTGCCGCCCTTGCCGACCAGTTGCCACCGATGGTTATCCTCCTCAAGAAAGGCCAGAGTTTCCAGACTTGTTTTGTCATCCCGATAGTAACCATCAATGGCAAAGCCTTCGGAAACGCATTCCTGCATATAGGATGTTTCTCGATTTATAGCAAACTGCCCTGCAACGCCCAGGAGCACAGCCAGGCAAACCACCGCAAGGGTTATCGAGACAAAACGGCGGCTCATGTTAGCCAGCCCGGTACTTGTTTAGCGGAGCACGAAACATACTTGGAACCTCCGATATCAGCGCAAACGCCACCTACGGCCTGCCGGCAATCATATGTTTCCAACATCAAACCATATGGCAACCACTCGCGAGAGGCGTATCGGCGAACGGTGCGTTTTTGCGCTCCATTGGCCAAACGTCAACGCGCACTACAGCTCTTGCTCGACCTATTCAGATCTTGTCGCATACTACCGTAGATCCCCAACGCTTCCACCCCCAAGAGATCATTTTTAGTACGTAAAGAAGCCCTCGCCCGAGCTTTCGCCCAGCTTACCTTCGTCGAGCATTTTCTTGAGGACGGAGGCCATGGCCTTAAAGTTGTAGGGCATCATCATCTTTTTGAGCAGCGGGCTCACCAAGCCCGGGACCTTTTGGTACTGCATGACGATGTTGTACGCCGTCTGGATGCCCACGGTGTCGAACACGCGGAACGGCCCCTTGGGAGCGCCGGTGCCGCGCGTCCACGCGAGGTCGACGCTCTTGGGGTCACTCACACCCGAGACATACAGGTCAAGGCCCGAAAGCAGCCACGGCACCAACATGGAATTGAGCAGGTAGCCGTTCTTTTCCTTGTTGACGGGCAGGGCAAGCATGCGGATGTCGTTGGCAAAGTCGACGAGCTCGTCGAAGTAGCGCTTGTCGGTTTGGTCCTGTGCCATGACCTCGGTCATGTTGTTCTTCCAGATAGAGTTGGCAAAGTGCAGCGACAGGTACTTCTCGGGACGGCCGGTGTACTTGGCAAAGGTGCTCGGCAGCAGCGTGGATGAGTTGGTCACGATGACGGTCTTTTGCGGCAGAACCGGGGCGAGCTTCTTGTAGAAGTCGATCTTTGCCTGGGTGTCCTCGGCCATAGACTCGATGACCAGGTCGGCGTCGGCCACGGCCTTGGCAAGATCGAGCTCCAGCTTGAGTGTGGAGTAGGCACGCTCGACGGCGGCGAGCGCCGCTTCCTTGTCGAAGGGCTGGGTGCCATCGGCGATACCGGCGCACCACTCGCCCGTACCGTCCTCCATGCCCTCGATTGCCGCGATGTACTCCTTGCGCACGTGATCGATCTTGGGCTGGGTGCGGCCGATGCTGCCCTCGTTGCGCAGCCAAATCGTTACATCAAAGCCGCAGTAGGCAGCCTGAAAGGCAATCTGGCTTCCCAACACGCCGCCGCCGGCAACACAAACGGTCTTGTAGCTCATGGGACGGTCCTCTCTTACGTAATTCCATTGATGTGTATTTATTCAACCGTAAGGATGACGCGCGTTGGGGGTGGGTTCTATAAACGGGCGGTATTTCGCGGCAAACGGCTACATATGTTCATTATCTCAGGGTTCCGAGGGCAGTTTTTGGTGCCACCGAGACGTCGTTTTCGGAAGTATGCGGCAAATTCCGAAACTCTTGAGCACGTCCTGATTTTCGCCAATAAAACCGCAGGTACACAGCTTTGACATATCCGGTGTGCTCGGCCTATTCAGATTTTGCCGCATACTTCCGAAATCTAAGTTCGCAAAGGGTGATAGTTGGGGCGTTTACGCAACATATGTCCAGCAAAAACGGGTGGTAGCCGGCACGGCTGCCACCCGTTTGTCTCATATCTAGCCCATAGCGGGCAAGCTACTTCTTAATGCCGCGTCCCAGACGCTTGGCGACCGATGTGACGGCCTCCTCGCTGGCCGGCCCGCAGCTCACGCAGCCGTCATGGGCACGCATCTGACCGGTGACCTCGTCCATCGCGAGCGGCGCCACCTTCTCGAGCTTAAAGCCCTTGCCGGCGCGCATGTTTTCCTTGGCCACGCTGATCATGAGCTTAATGCGGTTGAGCTGGTTGACCTCGGACGCACCGGGGTCGTAGTCCACCGCGACAATGTTGCTCTCAGGATGCTGGCGGCGCAGCTCCTTGATCACGGCCTTGCCCACCACGTGGTTGGGCAGGCACGCAAAGGGCTGCGTGCAGATGATGTTGGGCGCACCATGGTCGATCAGGTCGAGCATCTCGGCCGTGAGCAGCCAGCCCTCGCCCATGTTGTTGCACACCGAAAGTACCGTACGGGCCTTGTCGGCCATGGTGCCGATGCGCTCGGGCGCCTCGAAGCGGCGGGACTTCTCGAGCATCTCCTCCACCGGCGTGCGCATCCAGTCCACAAGCTTGATGAGCGCTTGCATGCCCGCGCGTGTAGTAGCAGAGCTTCCCAGCTCGTCTTTCTGCAGCTCGGCGTTGCTCATGGAGTAGAGGAAGAAGTCGAGCAGGCCCGGCACCACGGCCTCGCAGCCCTCGCGCTCAATGACATCGACCACGTGGTTGTTAGCCGTGGGATGGAACTTGACCAAGATCTCACCGACCACGCCCACGCGCGGCTTGGTGCCCTCGCCCACGAGCGGCATGGTGTCGAACGCGCGGATGGCCTCGCGGCACAGCTTGGTGTAGTTGTGGCGGTTAAACTTGGGCGCCAGCTTGCGGGCACGCGCCATGTACTCCTCGTAGAGCGCGTTGGCGGCACCGGGCGTGGCCTCGTACGGGCGGCAGCGGTAGAGCATCTGCATCATCACGTCACCAAAGAGCACCGCGTAGACTGCCTGCTTAAGCAGCGCCGGCGTCAGCTTAAAGCCGGGGTTGTCCTCGCCCAGCGCCACGGCCGAAAGCGAGATCACGGGGATCTCGGGGTGGCCGCTCTCGCGCAGGGCCTTGCGGATGAGCGCGATGTAGTTGGTGGCACGGCAGCCGCCGCCGGTCTGGCTGATGACCACGGCGGTCTTGGACAGGTCGTACCGACCGCTCTCGATGGCCTCCATAATCTGGCCCGTCACCAGAATCGACGGGTAGCAAATGTCATTGTTCACATAGCGCAGGCCAGCCTCGACGGCATCGTGGTCGGTCGAGGGCAGCAGCTCCAAGTTGTAGCCGGCACCGCGGAACACCTCTTTGACCAGGTCAAAGTGGATCGGCGCCATCTGCGGGCACAGGATGGTATAGCCCTCGTCGCGCATCTGCTCGGTAAAGGGCACCTTGGGCCATGCGGTCGAGGCGCTCTCACGCTGTGCCTCGAACGCGTACTTGCGGCTCGCGAACGCGGGGGCATCCGTGGAGGGCGCCACCGGCGCAGCGTCGCCCTGCTCAAAGACCTCGCCCGCAGCCGTGGCCTCGGCCAAGCGCTCGGCCTCCTGGTCCTTGAGTGCCGCCATGAGCGAGCGGATGCGAATGCGCGCGGCGCCCAGGTTGGACACCTCGTCGATCTTAAGCACGGTATAGATCTTGCCGCTGGCCTCCAGGATTTCCTGTACCTGATCGGTGGTCAGGGCATCGAGGCCGCAGCCGAAGGAATTGAGCTGGATCAGGTCCAGGTCGTTGCGCATCGTCACAAAACGGGCCACGGCGTACAGGCGACTGTGGTACATCCACTGGTCGACGACGCGAATCGGACGCTCGGGCTTTACCAGATGCGCGAGCGAATCCTCGGTAAAGACCGCAAAGCCAAAGCTCGAGATAAGCTCGGGCAGGGCGTGGTTGATCTCGGGGTCGTTATGGTAGGGACGACCGGCGAGCACGATGCCGTGACCGCCGTGGTCCTCGACCCACTTAAGAGCCTCCTCGCCCATGGTCTGGATGTCCTCGTGGAAACGCGCATCGGCCTCAAAGGCAGCGTTGACAGCGGCATCGACCTCGGAGCGCGTGATCTTGGGCCCACGCACGCGACCGCGACCGGCTTGCGCATCGGCCACACGGTCGACGGCGAGCACCTGGTACAGACGGCGCTTGAGCTCGGTCTTGTCATGATAGGGCACAAACGGGTACAGGAACTCGATGTTCTGCTCGCGGATCTCGTCGATGTTGAGTGCCAACGCCGTGGGATAGCTCATGACGATGGGGCAGTTGTAACAGTTGCCGGCGGTCGGATCCTCCTTGCGCTCCCAGCGCACGCACGGCATCCAGATAAAGTCGACATCGCGGTCGATAAGGTTCATCACATGGCCGTGGCTCATCTTGGCCGGATAGCACACGCTCTCGGACGGCATGGACTCGATGCCCGCCTGGTAGGTCTTCTTGCTCGACTGGTCGGACAGCTGCACGCTAAAGCCCAGACGCGTAAAGAACGCGTGCCAGAAGGGGTAGTTCTCGTACATGTTGAGCGCGCGCGGAATGCCCACGGTGCCGCGCGGGGCCTCGTCGGGGCTCAGCACCTCGCGGTTAAACAGCAACTCGTTTTTCTTTTTGAAGAGGTTGGGGGCCTCGGTCTTCTGCTTTTTGTGGCCGGCACCCTTCTCGCAGCGGTTACCGGTAATGAAGCGCCTGCCGCCGCCAAAGTCGTTGACGGTGAGCTGGCAGTTGTTGGAACAGCGACCGCAGCGGACATGCTTTTGCGTCACGGTGAGGTGCGCGATATCCTCAGCCGAAAGGATGGTCGAGGTGCCGTCGGCGCCGGCGCGATCGCGGGCGAGCAGGGCCGCACCGTAGGCGCCCATGCAGCCGGCGATGTCGGGGCGCACGGCATGCACGCCGGTGAGCTGCTCGAACGCGCGCAGCGTGGCATCGGACATAAAGGTGCCACCCTGGACGATCACCTGACTGCCGATCTCCTTGGGGTCGCGCAGCTTAATGACCTTGAACAGGGCATTCTTGATGACGGAATAGGACAGGCCGGCCGCGATGTCGCCCACCGTGGCACCTTCTTTTTGCGCCTGCTTGACGCGCGAGTTCATAAAGACCGTGCAGCGGCTGCCCAGGTCGACGGGGGCCTTGGCATGGATGGCGGCGTCGGCGAACGCGCGCACGTCCATGTTCATAGAGACGGCGAAACTCTCGATAAAGCTGCCGCAGCCCGACGAGCAGGCCTCATTGAGCATGATGTGCTCGATGACGCCGTCCTTGACGCGCAGGCACTTCATGTCCTGGCCGCCAATGTCCAGAATGAACTCGACGCCGGGCAGGAACGCCTTGGCGCCGCGCAGGTGCGCGACGGTCTCGATCTCGCCGGAATCGGCCTTGAGAGCCTCGATGAGCAGCGCCTCGCCGTAGCCCGTGGTGGTCACGTGGCCGATGGTGCAGCCCGCGGGGATGTGGTTGTAGAAATCGGCCATGATGACCTTGGCCGTGCCCAGGATGTCGCCGTTGTTGTTGCCGTACCAGGTGTGCAGCAGTTGGCCGTCCTCGCCCACGAGTGCGGCCTTCATGGTGGTGGAACCGGCGTCGATGCCGATGAACACGCGGCCGGTGTAGCCGTCGAGCTTGCCCTTGGGGACGACCTCGGTGTCGTGGCGACCCTTGAACTCGGCAAAGTCCTCGTCGGTGGCAAAGAGCGGATCCAGGCGCTCGACCTCAGCACCCTGCGTGTCGCCCAAGCTGTCGATGGCCTCGATAAGCTGTGGGAACGTGCTGAGCTTGTTGGACTCGTGCGCCATGGCGGCGCCGCTCGCTACAAACAGGTGGGCGTTTTGGGGCACGATACGGTGCTCCTCGTCCAGGTTGAGCGTGAGGTAGAAGCGGTGGCGCAGCTCGGAGAGATACTGCAGCGGGCCGCCCAGGAAGGCGACGTTGCCGCGGATGGGGCGGCCGCACGCCAGGCCCGAGATGGTCTGGGTCACGACGGCCTGGAAGATGGAGGCAGCCACGTCCTCGGGACGGGCGCCCTCGTTGAGCAGCGGCTGGACGTCGGTCTTGGCAAAGACGCCGCAGCGGCTGGCGATGGGATAGATGGTAGTGGCGTTGGCCGCGAGCTCGTTGAGGCCGCTCGCGTCGGTGTGCAGCAGGGTTGCCATCTGGTCGATGAAGGCGCCCGTACCGCCGGCGCAGGTGCCGTTCATGCGCTGCTCGATGCCGTTGTCGAAGTAGATGATCTTGGCGTCCTCGCCGCCCAGCTCGATGGCGACATCGGTGGCCGGGATAAGGGTCTCGACGGCGCGTTTGCTGGCGATGACCTCCTGGACAAACTCCAGGTCGAGCCACTGGGACAGCAGCAGGCCGCCCGAGCCGGTAATGGCGCAGGTCATCTGGGCCGTCGGCAGCACGGCCGCGGCACCCTCGAACAGGTCGCGGGCGCAGGCACGGACGTCGGTGTGATGGCGCTGGTACTTGGCGTAGACGATCTGGTTGTCGTCGTTGAGCACGGCGAGCTTAACGGTGGTGGAGCCCACGTCGATGCCCAGGTGCAGGTTGCCACGAGCGTTCTCGGGGTTGAAGATTGCACCTTCGGGGGCGTGGGCGGCGGCTACGGGCTCAGCGGCGGTAGCGAGCTCGCCAGTGACGGACGCCTCCCCTGCCGCGTTCTTGGCATCGGCAACTGCCTCGGCAACTTTCTCGGCTGCCGCGGTCGCGGCCTTCTGCGCAGCGTCCACCACGGCGGGCGCGGCCTCGCGTGCGGCAGCAACCATGCGGTCCTTGATGCCCTCGACGAGTTTGCTCATTGTCTCTCCTCTTAGTTGTTGGACTCGACGGTTGCGGCGGTGTCGACCGCGTCCTCGAGCTGCAAATTCAAAAGCTTCATGCCGTATTCCGGCACGTTGATATCGATGGGTTGGCCATACAGGTCGCCCGGGCGCACAAAAGCGAGCACCGTCATAATGCGTGCCATGGCCTCGGGCGATTCGGTGAGCCCACGCTCAAACCAGCGCTGAATCATGCCGACCTCGGCACTCACGACGTAGGTGACGTAGTAGTCAAAGAACGTGCCCAGCGCCAGGCCCAAAATGCCCGTCTGCGCACGCGGCACCACAGCCTCACGCGCGGTGTCGATAATCCTTTTAATAAAGGCCTGGTCGCCGCCCGGACCCAGCAGCGCACCGATTAAGTCGCGGTTGGCCGCAAGATAACGCAGCAGTTCAACCGAACCGGGCGCCGGCTCGAGCTCATCGATGTTGTGATAGAGATCAGGCAGCTGAGCTGCGGTGATGAGCTCAATGCGCTCACGGATCTCGGCCAGCAAGCCATCCTCGATTTGATTGATAAAGTCGGGGATATCGCGGTAGTGCGAATAGAACGTGCGGCGCGTAAGGCCGGCGCGCTCGGTGAGCGACGCAACGTTAATGCGCGAAAGGTCGCCGCTTTCGGCAAGCTCGCTGGCAAGTGCCTGGCGAAGGGCACGCTGCGAGCGAAGGGACCGGCGATCGCATTTCTCGAGCTGGGACAAGCGTCCTCCTTGTTACTCAGCCTGTGCGCTATTGCACAGTGCGAGTATTATTGCACACCGTGTGTATCAACACGTAAAGGCAATATTTGGGATGTGACAAAGGGACAGTCCCTTTGTCACATTAGGTTGCGCTCAGCTTTTAGAAGCGGCATTGTCGATTGTCCAAAATGTCATTCGTGGGTAGAATAGTGTCGACGGCAGCCCAAGTTCTGGAAAGCTGGGCAGCGCCGTTGCTTGTTTTAGGGGGTCAACGCCTTAGCGGCGGCGACCCCTTCTGTTGCGCTTCGAACGCTGCTTGAGTGCCTCGGAAAGGCCGACAAGCGCCGTGAAGAACGAGACCAAAGCGGTCAGAAGTCTCACGAAATCAATCAAATCGGTCATGGGCATCACCTCCCATCAAATGGAGGGCGCTGCCCGGCACATGGAACTGCCGTCAACGATACCGATTCTATCAAAGCGCAGTTAGATATGCGAATGTTTGTTCGCATTTCAGAAGATCGGAGCTCGGGTATGGCGAAGGAGCAGTTCCTTTGCCATACCCGAGCTTGTCGCCGAACTGCCAACTACATTTTTCGATTTATTCGGCCACGCTACTGGTTTTGTATAAATGCACCGCCGGGATTATCTGAGGGTTTTTGTCCTTATTTGAGCGTATACATGCCCATTTGCGCACTTACGTCACCGAATCAAACACCATTAGAGGCATGAATGTTCCAGAGAGGGCATCTTTAGCCATTTAACGACCTCCGACAGGCCGAATAACTCGAAATTTGTTGGTGGCGAAAGCGTGACAGTCCTATACGCCAAAAGCCGGTATCTCCCATGTGACAAAGGGACAGTCCCTTTGTCACATTATTCAATGATGGTGCGGGAGCTCTGCTTATGCATGGTGGCGAGCATGTGTTTGGGGACGGCGTGGACCATGCAGCTGCCGATAGTTGCGCTCGCAGCAGCCTTAGCTGCATCGCTAGCGTTTTTGGTCGCATAGCTGTGGCGGAAACGCTTGAGCATGGCGATGTCGTTGCCGCCGTCGCCGTAGACCGCGACCTCGTCCTCGGCAATACCGTAGTAGCCCGCCAGCCAGGCCACACTCTCGCCCTTGTTGCACGCCACGTCCGTGATCTCGAACATCACCGGATCGAACGGCGCGTTGACCACATGGTCCGAGCGTTCGGCAAGATAGGCCTTAAGGTCACGCTCCAGCTCGGGCGAGGTCACGCGACAATTGATCTTGCATACATCGTGGCGCAGGATGTCACCGATCGACTGGTCGAAATACTGCTCCTCGTGATACCCACCGCGCGCACGCATGCCGCGCATCACAATACGCTTGATGGGGCTGTCCTTTTTAAAGCCCGCCTGATGCATCTCGAACGAACCGCTCGAGTACATGCCATCGGGCGTGGAACAATCAAAGCAAATGTCCGGGAACGCCTTGAGCAGTTCCTCAGTGACCTGCGGATCGATGGTCCAAGTCTTGAGCACCTCGCCATGGCTGTCGCGCACGATGGATCCATTGGAGCAGCAGGCGTCAAGCGCCAGGCCCGTAAAGCCATGCTCGCCGATCGGCAACGTCGATCGTCCAGTCGCGGGAACCACGTGCAGGCCAGCCTCAGTCAGCTCGCGAATGGCGCGGCGGATGGTCCCATCCGCCTCGTGCAGGGCGTTCAGCAGCGTTCCGTCTAAGTCACTCGCGAACATCTTGATCATGGACATGCCTCTCCTTCGTCTGCCCGATATTGTAGACGAAGGAGAGGCATGTCCAAACAATGCCGTCCCGGCGCGGCGTACCACCGCCTTCACAAATTCACGGTGCCCCAGCGCGTTAAGACAATCGCCGCAATCGATTTTTCAGCCGATAAAACAGAGCCGTCATCAACGTCAGCACCGCCAACATGGCTGCGAATACAATCGCCGGTGTCCATCGATCATATGCAGCCCCGTACGTCAATTGGCCGATAGGCGTTGCGCAGGAAAGGACCATGTAAACGACCGAAAGCACTTTTCCGCAGAGCTCAGTCGGCGCTACCCGCTGAACAAACGCGATGATTTCAACCGACGTAATGCTCGCCCACACCATGACCCATGCCGAACCAACCGCAAACACGGTGAACACGCATACATCTACGCCGAACAACAGCGTAACAATAATCGGCGCGACTCCAAAACAGATCATCGCAACATATCGACATATGCCATTGAAAGAAAAGCGATGCGGCCAAATGCCGACCAAGCCACTGCCGGTAAGACCACCCAAGCCCAGAGCAACCTCAACCATCCCAACGCAGGACGATTGCATGCCGAGATGCTTTGTAACAATAATGGGAGCGCCAATCGTTAGCCCAACCAACGCAAGGTTTAAAACGGCCGCAAGCAAAATCACGGCGACCAATGATGCATTTTGCAGCAGATACCGAATCGACTCCCGAAAATCGTTTCGGCATGTCATGCGAGTCGCGCCGTCTCCCATCGTTTCAGATGAGGCATTTTGCTTGAGCGCGCCCCCAAACAACAGAGCTGACATCGCAAACGCCACCGACGCGGTTGTGCAGAGAGCATCGATGCCAAAGCACCCATAGACTGCCGTCCCGACCACAGGACCCAAGATATTGCTCACCATGGTCACCTGCGAAACCAATGCAGTGGCCCGCTCAACCTTCTTTTCACCCGCCATGCGCACCGTCTCAATTTGGAGCATTGGCTTTAGCAGCGATTGAACGCCATATTGAACACAAAGTATCGCTACTACGACGACCGCAAGAGGCAATGAGCGCTTCATGGGGATAGACAGCAGCGATGTAGTCATCAGAGCAATACCGAGGGCCACGAGGACCTCGCGATGTCTTCCCCTATCCGCCAAGATTCCGCCAACCGGAGTTGCGAGTACGCCGGGTATGAACGCCGTCGCCACGACGACGCCATATAACGTTGACGATCCACTGCAATCGAACAAGTAAAGTGGATACGCAAAGCACAGCGCCGACAGCATCGAATACGTGCACAGCTGCGCAACCAGAAGTTCCGCGAGCCTGATTGACCGCACTGTTTTTGATTTCAACGAGACGCCGACGTCTCTCAGTCCAGCCATAAGTCCGCCCCCCATACATACCGCTAGTATGTATTTATCGACTTGAAAAGGGCAGCCGAAGCTGCCCTCTCAAATCAATTACATACCGTCAGTATCTATATTACCACCCGGCACGGTCCCATACGTCCCAAATCCGTGCCGTTGTCTGGAGCACTTCCTCGCCCAAATCGAGTCCCACCGCAGAGGCCATCTGCGCCAAACATTGAGCGCGAGCGAGCATTCGATCCTTGGGTTCAAGCGGACGAAACAGCGGCAGCAGCCAAAGATTCGCCAACAACGATACGGCCTCCGCCGCTTCACGCGGGCATTCGCACGCAATGGATCCGTCGGCGATGCCCTCCTCGATCACCGGCAAGAGATAGCCATCGGCAGACTCGTTAAACGAGCCCTGGTACTGCATCGCCAGAAGACGCGAGCTTTTTACCGGATCTGCTGCAGGACGCATACGTGCCCATAGCTCAATTTGCGGAACAACGGACTCGGGAGCGTACAGTCGCTTGAGCTTTTGGGCTCCGGTCATATTACCGACGCCAAGCATCGAGCGGCGGTGCTCAACAATCGGAGTCATCGCCCGATCAAACGCGGCGTTGAAAATCTCTTCTTTGCTCTTGAAGTGATGATAGACAGCGCCCTTGGTCATGCCGTCGAGACGGTCAACGATATCTTGAATACTCGTCCCCTCATAACCCTGTGCGCAGAATAGCTCCAGTGCCGCGTCGAGAATCTTCGCGACCGTCTCCTCGGGATATTTATTGCGACCCATAATCCGCCCATCCGCAACGCAAGCCTTGTGCCTCATTGCAGCATTTTAACGTTGCGGATGGCAGACGGTCGATTCTACACCGCGGCGGGGCCATGTTCGCCGGTGCGAATGCGGATGACTTCCTCGACCGGCTCGACCCAGATCTTGCCGTCGCCGACGGCGCCGGTGCGGGCGGCATTGCAGATGATGTCGACAATTCCGTCGACATGTTCATCGGCGCAGATGAGGGTGAACTGCACCTTAGGGATCGTGTTGACAAGCAACTCGTTGCCGCGCACGTATTCCTTCCAGCCATGCTGCGCGCCGCAGCCCTGCACCTGGTTGATGGTCATGCCGCGAACATCGGCAGCAAACAGCGCGTCTTTGAGAACCTCAAGTTTTTCCTGACGGACGATCGCCGTGATCTTCTTCATAGTGAATTCCTCTCTTTAGTAAAGAAATGAATTGCCATTCAATAACGC
>NZ_QSQO01000030.1:0-5305 GCF_003436775.1 Collinsella sp. TF11-5AC | reverse complement strand
GGACGATCGCCGTGATCTTCTTCATAGTGAATTCCTCTCTTTAGTAAAGAAATGAATTGCCATTCAATAACGCGGGTTTTCCAAGTGCCCGAGATTGCCCCGAAAGAGGAGCGCCGCGTACTTCGGTACGCAAGCGACGGTTTGAGGGGCAAGGTCGGGTGCTTGGGAAAGCCGCGCTGCTAATCGAGTCCGGAGAACGAGGGGTACGCGCTCTCGCCGTGCTGACTCGCATCCAGGCCCAGTGCCTCGTCGGCCTCGTCCACGCGCAGGCTACCGTGGAACAGCGCCTTGACCACCGCGGCGATCACCAAGTCGAGCATCAGCACAATAACGACCGTCACCACAATGCCCAGAACCTGCGAGACAAGCAGCGACACGTCGCCCGTGTAGAACAGGCCGCCCTTACCGGTCCACGAGAGCTCCGGCACGCAGAACAGGCCCGTGAGCACACCGCCCAAGATGCCGCCGATACCGTGGCAACCGAACGCGTCGAGCGCATCGTCGTAGCCGAACTTGGTCTTAAGATGGCTGATGGCCAGATAGCAGACGGGCGATACGATCAGGCCCATGACCAGCGCCGCCCACGGCTCGACAAAGCCCGCACCCGGCGTAACCACCACAAGGCCCGCAACCAAACCGGTGCTAGCACCCACCAGCGTGGGACGACCGGTGTGCACGCGCTCGACGACAAGCCACGAGACCATGCCCGCCGCGCTGGCCGTCACGGTGTTGAGGATGGCGAGTGCCGCCACGGCGTCGGCCTTAAACTCGCTGCCGCCGTTAAAGCCAAACCAACCAAACCAAAGTAGACCGGCGCCCAGCGCCACAAACGGCACGTTATGCGGACGGTAGCTCACCATGCCAAAGCCGCGACGACGGCCGAGCATTAAGCAGAGAATCAGGCCCGTGAGACCGGACGAAATGTGTACCACGTCGCCGCCGGCAAAGTCGAGCGCGCCGATGATGTCGCCGATAAAGGAACCATCGCCGCCCCAAACCATGTGGGCGAGCGGCGCATAGACCACGAGCAGCCAAATGCCCAGGAAGGCCGTCATGGCACCAAACTTAACGCGGCCTGCCAGACTGCCCGTAACGATAGCGGCGGTGATCATGGCAAACGCCATCTGGAAGGCGATGTTGATGATCTGAGGGTAGACGGCACCATCCGCAGCATTGCCCTCGGCCGCCTGCAGCACCTGGTTGAGCACCGGCAGGCACAGCAACTGGTCAAAGCCGCCAATAAACGGGCTAGAACCGTCGCCACCGTAGGCCAGCGACCAGCCGGCAACAATCCACAGCACACCAACCAGGCCAATGGCGCCAAAGCACATAAGCATGGTGTTGATGACATTTTTGCGCCTGGACAGGCCGCCATAGAAAAACGCCAGACCCGGTGTCATTAAAAACACGAGCATGGTGCAGATGAGCATAAACGTTGTCGATCCCGTATCGTACATTCGCTCCCCCTTGGTCGCATGAACGTTGTCGGCGCTCATGATGCGGCCGAGGGGCAACTGGTGTAGACCAGATACGGCGTTGTTAAACGCTGCGTTGTCGAATGGAAACGGCACCGCAATCTTGGAAACGGCGCGGCAACGGACGCGAAACGAACGGGAAACGTGCGAACGAGAAGGGCGCGCTTGGCTCCGCTCTGGCTAGCGCCGGAACAGCTCGCGGGCTCGGTCGCGGAGGTCGGTAGCTCGAATGACACCCTCGTAACGATTGATGCGCAGACGCGGGAAGGCGTTAAAGAAGCGTAGGTCGCGGCGGCTGAGTGACACGCTCGGTACCGGGCGGCTCATGCGCTTGCCGGCAAGGCGACGACCGAGCGACGGACGCGGCATACTCGGCGCGGCATCGGCCACGCGGCGGGCAGCGAGCGCCAGGCCGCGAGCACCATCCGAGATAAACGTCGGCATCGAAGTCTTCTCGCGCAGGGCATCGAGCGCCGCGTCGCCCAGCTCGGCCAGCCAAGCGTTAACGGCGCGACCGCGGATATGCGTCTGCGCCACCGAGTCAATCGCCGAATCGGGAATACGTTCGAGCATAGAGTCGGAGGCGTCGGCAAGCGACTCATTGATGCGGTCGGCAAGGTCGGCACGCACACGCTCAAGCTGATCGGACAGACGCCGCCAGCTCGCCAACGAGCACACCGCATCGACCATCATCGCGACCGCGACGATAAAGGCGGCCAAGCGCACGATTAGCACCGGCAGATGGCCAAGCAGCCCCAGCAATGCCGGCTCCACTAAACGGCAAATACACAACGCACCCAAGCCAAACGCGCAGGCCCAGTACAGGCAGATGCGTCCGTGCAGGTTAAACGGCAGATGCGAGTAATCCCAAAACCGGGCACCCGTCGTTTTTTCCAACAGCACGCCCACGCTATATTCGATCACGCTGCATACGAGCGCGGCAGCGACAAACTGGCTCGAGGCGTCTGGGATTCCACGCAGCAGCAACCAGCACGCAATGCCGCCCGCACCGTAGATGGGACAACACGGCCCTAGCAAAAAGCCGCTGTTGGCAAAGCGTCCGTGGTTGAGCATGGCGCAGACTGTCGACTCCCATACCCAGCCGCAAAAACCGTAGAAGGCAAACGAGAGTACCAGCGCCGAGAGCGGACAGGCGGCAAGCGTCGCGCCGTCAAATGCCATGTCGATCGCGGTTCCCACCGTCTACCCACTCCTCTTTTCGTTCGATTCTTTGCTCGAGCCGTCACTCGAGCCCTCGTTCAAATCGTTCGCGCCGCCTTTGCGCGGCAGACGGCCGGCAATCGTCTCGCGCAGCGCGCACCATTTATCCGCCAGGCACACAATCCATGCCTCACGACACGTCGGCGGCACCGGCACCAGCGGAAACATATGCCGCACGATAATATTCCGCTCGCGCGGCGTCAGCTCAAAATCTTCCTCGGCACGCGCCAGAGCAAAAAATGGATGCCGGAATCCGTGCAGTCGATGGCTTGGGTCGGGGTCGTGCCAGTCATAGAGAAAGTAATCGTGCAGCAGGGCCCCGCGCAGCAGCGATAAGCGGTCGACGGAGATACCGACGCGGCCCAGGCGCTCGGCAAAGGACAGACTTGCCCGCGCTACCGAGGTCACATGCGTATAGACCGTCACATCGCCATGTTGGATAAACTCATGCATCAGGTCCAAGCGGCCCGCCTGGGCAAGCTGACGGGCGGCATCGTCGACCTCGCGCGCGATTTTCTCGGCACGAACGGTATCGGACATGCGGCCTCCTTCCGGCGGCGCTCGGCGGCAAGCCGCGGCCTGCGCGCAATGAATAAAATCATCATCGAATTTACCAGTATGGCATCGGACAAAACGTTTTGCCCCACCAGTTGGCGAATTACCGCGCCGCCGTCACATATCAAACGCCAAAATGTGCGAGACTGTTTTGTGCAATTGTGCCGGCCGAGGGAGTGCCGGCGCACGATTCGCATGGAGTAACCCACAACGATGCTGCTTACGCAAACGACAACGCCCGAGGACGTCAAGGCTCTCGATCGCGCCGAGCTTCCGCTGCTCTGCGGCGAGATCCGCCACGCCATCCTCGAAAGCTCCGCCGCCGTCGGCGGGCACGTTGCCCCCAACCTGGGCGTCGTTGAGCTTACGGTTGCGCTCCATCGCGTGTTTAACTCCCCCATCGACAAGATTGTCTTTGATGTTTCGCACCAGACCTACGCCCACAAGGCGCTGACTGGGCGCGCGTACACTTATATCGACCCGGCACGCTACGGCGAGGCCTCTGGTTTTGCCAATCCTGACGAGTCCGAGCACGACCTGTTCGCCATGGGCCACACCTCCACGTCGGTGAGCCTGGGCTGCGGCTTGGCGCACGCTCGTGACCTGGCGGGCGATGCGTACAACGTCATCACCATCATTGGCGACGGTTCGCTTTCGGGCGGTCTGGCGTTTGAGGGCTTTAACAATGCCGCCGAGCTCGACAGCAACCTGATCATCATCGTCAACGATAACGACCAGTCCATCGCCGAAAACCACGGTGGCCTGTATCGCAATCTGGCCGAGCTACGCGCCAGCAACGGCACCTGTGAGCGCAACGTTTTCCGCGCGATGGGGCTCGACTACTGCTATCTGGACACCGGCAACGATGTGTTGGCCCTGGTCGACACGCTGCAGGAGCTGCGCGATATCGATCATCCCATCGTGCTGCACGTCTCCACCGCAAAGGGCAAGGGCTTTGAGCCAGCCCAGAGCGACCCCGAGCGCTGGCATCATGTGGGTCCGTTTGACATGGCGACTGGGCGCAAGCTCTGCCCGGGCCATCCGAGCGAGCCTGCGCCGCGCACCTATGCCGACATTACGGGCGAGGCGCTCAGCGCCGCCATCGAGCACGATCCGCAGGTCGTGGGCATCACGGCCGCCACGCCCTACATCATGGGCTTTACACCCGAGCTTCGCGCCGCCGCCGGCAAACAGTTCGTCGATGTGGGCATTGCCGAGGAGCACGCCGTGACCTTTGCCACCGCGCTTGCGCGCTCGGGTGCCAAGCCAGTCTTTGGTGTGTACGGCACGTTTTTGCAGCGCGCCTACGACGAGCTGTGGCACGACCTGTGCCTCAACGATGCCCCCGCAACCATCCTGGTGTTTGGCGCATCGATCTTTGGCACCACATCCGAGACGCATCTTTCGTTCTTTGATATTTCTATGCTGGGCGCTCTCCCCAATATGCGTTACCTGGCGCCTTCCTGCATGGAGGAATACCTATCCATGCTGAGCTGGTCGCTCGACCACCGCGAGCATCCCGTGGCGATTCGCGTGCCGGGCATTGGCTTGGTAAGCCGCCCCGATCTTGCGCCTGCCGAGGACGCCGATTACGGCGCCGTTCGTTACAACGTGGTGTGCCAGGGTCGCGACGTGGCCGTGCTCGCGCTTGGCGATTTCTTTGAGCTGGGCGAGCGCGTGGCAAACCGTCTGACTGCCGAGTACGGCATCGAGGCCACGCTCGTCAACCCGCGCTATGCAACCGAGCTCGACCGCGAGTTCCTCGACAGCCTTGCCGCCAAGCATCGCGTTGTCGTCACCCTCGAAGACGGCATCTTGGACGGCGGCTGGGGCGAGCGCGTCGCGTGCTACTTGGCCTGCACGCCCGTGCGCACGCGCACCTTTGGCATCGCCAAGGGCTTCCCCGACCGCTACGACCCCAACGAGTTGCTCGCTCAGAACGGCATGACGGCCGAGAACATGGCCGCCGAAGCCGTTAGGCTACTTAACGAGTAAAAAACCTCCGCAAGGGAATGAACTGCGCCCCAATTCTTGGACGGGCTAATAAGCGGCCT
>NZ_QSQO01000003.1:392-181680 GCF_003436775.1 Collinsella sp. TF11-5AC | reverse complement strand
CCTAAGAGCAAACCACCCCTTTTAGGGGTGGTTTTGATTTCACGCCACCTTGCCTCAAATGCGACCCGCTCGCTGACTTATGCTCAACCTGCGGCGCCATTTTGCTTGAAGGCACCTTGCTCGCTCTGGCGGGCTTTCGCTGTCGTTGCCAAAACATCGGCGTTGCCTTGGCCGTCAATAGTCATTGGGGACGTTCTTAAACGACTACCCAACGGCTATTGAGCACATGGCTCGCATGACAGTCGTCTCTTTTATGTTTCCTTTAGCCGTCGCTGCCTAGGATGGGGGTTAGTCGGTAGGAAGGGAGCGTCTGTATGGACGACGCGAGCGATCGTGCAATCGAAGAGGACATGCTCAATCAGTTCAACTATTTTGATGATGAGGACGAGGAGCCGATCGACCGTCGCGAGCCGGCATCGCTTGACTCATTTGACCTAGTGGGTGAAGGGGCTGATGAGGTTGAGAATGAATCGACGGAACCCCCACAGCCTTCGCGCCCCGACCCGCTGCTTTCGAGAATCTCTTTGCACCACGGTGTCCGTGCCGGCGCGCTCCATATGAAAACTGACTGGCGCCAGATCGTGACGGCAGGCGATGAGCTTGCTGTCGATGCGCCACTTACCGACAAATCATCCATCATTTGTCGAACCGGTATGCTTATGCTCGCGAGCGGAACGGGTGCCTGGCGTGTACGCGATACCATGAATCGCATCGCCGCCGTGCTCGGTGTCACCATCCACGTTGACTTAAGTCTCCTGTCGTTTGAGTGTACTTGTATTGAAGATGGTCACTGCTTTAACGAAGTCGTCAGCTTGCCCACAACGGGCGTCAATACCCATCGCATTTGGATGATGGAGAGCTTCCTAAAGGAAATCGAGACATATGGCCGTCGTTTTACGGTGCATGAGTATCACGAGATGCTCAAGACCGTTGAGAGTTCAAAACCTGATTACACTCCCTGGCAACAGGGCCTTGCGGCAGCCTGTGCTTGCGGCGCCTTCGTCTTTTTGCTCGGCGGCGGCCCTATCGAGATGGCCTGCGCATTCGTAGGCGCTGGTGTCGGCAACTTTGCTCGCTCCCATATTCTTAAGCAGGGCCTTGGCCAGTTTGGCGCGCTGACGATCGGCGTTGCACTCGCTTGCGTCTCGTATCTGCTGGCATTGCTCGGTCTTGGCCAGGTCATACCGGGGGCAATGTCGCACCAAGAAGGCTATATCGGCGCCATGCTCTTTGTGATTCCCGGCTTTCCTCTCATTACGGCAGGTCTCGACATCGCTAAGCTCGACATGCGAAGCGGCATTGAGCGTCTTTCGTATGCTGTGTCGATTATTGTGATGGCGACGCTCGTAGGTTGGATGGTTGCCGAGTGTGTTGGCCTGGCGCCGGACGACTTTGCGCCGCTCGGCCTTTCGCCGCTTGCCCTTACGCTCTTGCGCGTGGTAATGAGCTTCGTTGGCGTATTCGGCTTCTCAGTGATGTTCAACAGCCCGGTAAAGATGGCCACGGCAGCTGGGCTGATCGGCGCCGTGTCCAATACCCTTCGTCTGACCCTTGTCGATGGGCCGACGATGCTTCCCTTCCTGGGCCTCAGCGCGGGAATGCCTCCCGAGGCGGCTGCATTTATCGGGGCGCTCGTATCGGGTTTGCTGGCAAGCCTGGCAGAAATCAGGCTCACCTACCCACGTATCGCCCTCACGGTGCCATCGATTGTCATTATGGTGCCGGGCTTGTATCTGTATCGCTCGATGTATTACATGTGCACCTTCGACACGGTCAATATGCTCGGCTGGTTTGTGCGTGCAGTGCTCATCGTGGCGTTTCTGCCCGTTGGCCTGGGTGTGGCGCGTACGCTCACCGACCCTCGCTGGCGCCACACCAGCTAATTGGTCCAGGGGGAACAGGTTACTTTGCACCAAATGAGTTGCGGTGAAATAGGGACTGAATTGCTGCTTAAAGGGTCAAAACAGTCCGTATTCCACCGCAACTTATGGGGTCGGGGGATTATTGGTGCCCTGCATCTTCATAAACTCAACGCTTACGAAGCACGCGCTTTTCGTGCTAGGCTGGTTCCACCACATAAGTAGTCGCAGACGCACGTACCACGGGCGGGCGAGATGAAGTCCCAACAGCTCCATCTCGCCCGCCCGTTTTTGTTGTGCGCCGCGGCGCAACACAGAAAGGACCATGCCCTTTATGCCTATCAACAAACGAGAGAGCCTGCTGTTCACCTTTATCATGTGCTTTTGCATGGTGCTCTGGATGAGCATCTACAACGTTGCCCTGCAGCATGGGGCCATCAACGGCGAGGTTGTTGCCGCCGCGTGGCTCGGCTTCCCCGTTGCCTACATATTTGCCATGTGCTGCGACTGGTTTGTTGCCAGCCCCCTTGCCAAGGGTTTCGCCTTTAAATTCCTGGTCACGCCGGGCAAGAGCTCGCCGCTTGCCATGACGCTCGCCGTCAGCTCCTGCATGGTCGTTCCCATGGTCATCATCATGTCGCTCTACGGCGCGTGCGAAGGCCTGTTCCATATGCCCTGCGGCCCGCTTGCCAATTTGCAGGCGCTGCCGATGATGTGGCTCGTCAACATTCCGCGCAACTTTATCATGGCCCTGCCTTGGAACCTGCTGGTGGCTGGTCCGGTTGCTCGCTTTGTATTCCGCCGCGCCTTCCCCATGGGCACGGTCTTTGCCGAACCGCACATGGAGCTCGTGCGCATGCCGGGTGCTCCCGCTGCCGATGCCGTCAATGACGTTGCCGAGGACATGGGTGTCGAGCCCGCCTGCTAGACAGCAGCGCAAAACCAAACCGCCAAGCGGACCGAAGCGATTCCTTTTTTGTAGACGTTGTCACGCGGCTACGGGTGGGAAAGGCCCCAACGGTTAACATATACTCCATATGGGTAAAGAGACCAAAGCGCTGCCGCGGGGCGGCGCTTTGCGTTTGAAAAACTAGCTCGTCTAAGAGGAACTAGCATGTTAGACCGTTTTACCGATCGCGCGCGCAAGGTCATGTCCATGGCCAAGCAGGAGGCGCTCGATCTTCATTCAAATAAGGTGGGTACCGAGCATCTGTTGCTCGCGCTCGCCAAGGAGGACGAGGGCATTGCCGCTGAGGCGCTGCGCTCGCTCGATATCTCCTACGACGACATCATGGATACCCTCAAAGAGGTCCAGACCACGGTTCCCGAGCCCAGCGAGGAGACCGAGGCTGCCAAGCTTGCCTTTACGCCGCTCGTCATTAGCGTGATGGAGCGCTCCTTCCGCGTGGCGCGTGAGAACAACCAGACCTACGTGTCGACCGAGCACTTGCTGATCGGCATCGTCGAAGAGGGCAACGGCATGGCCATGGACATCCTCATGCGCTTGGGTGTGTCGTCCGCCTCCATCAAAAAGGCTATCGAGAAACTCACCGCCAAGGACCAGGACAAGAAGCGTCCGCTCGCCGGCGCCGGTGCTGGTCGTCCCGGTGCGGGCCTGCCGTTCTTTAGCGGCTCGGATGCCTCTCAGCAAAAGGGGAGTGGCACCGATACGCTTAAGCAGTTCGCGACCAACCTCACGCAGAAGGCGCGCGACGGCGAGCTCGACCCTGTAATTGGTCGCGAAAAGGAAGTCCAGCGTATGATGGAAATTCTTTCGCGCCGCACCAAGAACAACCCGCTTATCCTGGGCGACCCCGGCGTGGGCAAGACGGCCATCGTCGAGGGCCTGGCACAGCAGATCGCTGCCGGCAATGTGCCCGAGAACCTTATGAACCAGAACATCTGGACGCTTGACCTGCCGGGTCTTGTCGCGGGCGCCAAGTATCGCGGTGAGTTTGAGGAGCGCCTCAAGAACGTGATCCAGGAGGCGACCGAGGCCGACGACGTCATTCTGTTTATCGACGAGATGCACACCATCATCGGTGCCGGTTCTGCCGAGGGATCCATCGATGCAAGCTCCATGCTCAAGCCCGTGCTCGCGCGTGGTGCCTTCCAGATTATCGGCGCCACCACGGCCGAGGAATTCCGCAAGTACCTCACCAAGGACCCAGCCTTCGAGCGTCGCTTCCAGACCATCGATGTCGAGGAGCCGAGCGTCGAGGACACGGTCAAGATCCTGACTGCGCTCAAGCCGCGCTACGAGGAGCACCACCACGTGCGTTACACGCAGGGTGCCATCGAGGCCGCTGCGAACCTCTCCAACCGCTACATTCAGGATCGCTTCCTGCCCGATAAGGCCATCGACCTCATTGACGAGGCCGGTGCCCGCGCTCGCATCGCCGCGAATCGCGCACCCGAGCCGGTGCGCGAGGCCGAGCATCGCATCGAGGAACTCAAGGCTGCCGCACAGGAGGCTACCGAGAGCGACGACATGAACAAGGCCGCCGAGATCACCGAGCAGCAGAAGGCCGCCGAGATTGAACTCGCCGAAGCCAAGGCCGCCTGGACCGCCGAGCTCGACGCCAGCCCGCTCACCATCGACGTGAGTCAGATTGCCGACATCGTGTCCGTGACCTCGGGCGTGCCGGTTTCCTCGCTCACCGAGAGCGAGAGCCGTCGCCTGCTGCAGACCGAAAGCGTGCTCAAGACCCGCATTATCGGCCAGGACGAGGCCGTCGAGGCCGTCGCCAAGGCCGTGCGCCGCAGCCGTTCGCCGCTCAAGGACCCGCGTCGCCCCGGCGGCAGCTTTATCTTCCTGGGTCCCACCGGCACAGGCAAGACCGAGCTCGCCAAGACGCTCGCCGAGTACCTCTTTGGCAGCAAGGACGCGCTCATCAGCTTCGACATGTCGGAGTTCGGCAGCGAGTTCGAGGTCTCCAAGCTTATCGGTAGCCCTCCGGGTTACGTGGGTCACGACGAGGGCGGTCAGCTTACCAAGGCCGTTCGTCGTCACCCGTATTCGGTCGTGCTGTTCGACGAGATCGAGAAGGCGCACCCCGACATCTTCAACATCCTGCTGCAGGTGCTGGAGGAGGGTCGTCTGACCGATAGCCAGGGCAAGACGGTCGACTTCCGCAACACCGTGATCATCATGACATCCAACGTGGGCGCCCGCGAGATCGCGCAGGATGCGAGCGTGGGCTTTGGCACCACCGGCGAGCAGGGCCTCACCTCGAGTGAGATCCGCGGCCGCGCGATGGGCGAGCTCAAGCGCCTGTTCCGCCCCGAGCTGCTCAACCGCATCGACGACATCGTGGTGTTCCAGAAGCTCTCGGGCGAAAATCTCACCAAGATCGCGCACCTGCTGGTGGACGACCTGCGTCAGCGCCTGATCGCCAACGGCATGAACATCAAGCTCACCGATGCGGCCTATGACAAGATCGTGGCGGAGGGTACCGACCTTACCAACGGCGCGCGTCCGCTGCGCCGTGCCATTCAAAAGCTCATCGAGGACCCGCTGTCCGAGGAGCTTCTGGCCGGCGAGTGGGGTGAGGGCGATACCGTCCTGTGCGACGTGGCCGATGGCAAGTTTGTCTTTAGCCACGGCACGGGCGAGATCCCGGCACCGCGTCCGGCAGGTACGCTCGGTGGCGATACCGCCCCGGCGGCACCGCACACTGGCAACGCCGCGCCCGTGAGCGGCGGCGTGACCTCGGGCCCCGGCGGCATGATGCAAGCCGGCTCTGGTGCGCTGTAGGGATTGACTATAACCTTGCATGACGGGGCGTTCCCGATGAGGGAGCGCCCCTTTTCTTGTAGAGAAGAGTTTCCGGTAACGATAAAATAATTGAATAAGATCTGCTGGATGGCAAAAGGAGTCACTATGGCGAATAGCGCTCAAAGAATTGAGATGTCGTTCGATAACATGAGAAAAATCGGAATGGTTCTTTGTGCCATGCTGGTACTTATAGCCATCGCTACTATCGCCGTCTTTGGTTCGGCATTTATTGTTGCATGCCATAGCATTTTGAATGGCGCAGTGGTAATCGAGGGGGTCGTTGAGCTTGGTGAGGGCGGCAGCATCGCGCTTCCAAACTTGGCGCTATGGGCGGTTTTGCTCCTTGCAGGGGAGTTTACATTGTTAAGCATCAGCTTCGATGTCGCCCGTCGTCAATCGCCTTTTACTATTCGACATGCACGGATGATTACCGTTATTGCTTGCCTATTTGCAATCAATGCCGTGATGGGCTCTCTACAGATTGGCAGCGATTTAAAAATAATGATGGGCAATTGTATGTTGAGCTGTCGTATGAATTCCGCTCTCCTTCAGATTGGTGACTCAGGCATCACGTTGGATGTGGGATCCATCATTGCAATGATGGTTGCTTTCGCTTTGTCGATCTTCTGGCGCTATGGGGCGCTTTTGCAGTCCCAGTCCGATGATTTGGTCTAGGTGATTGACCATGGATTATCTCATTATTGAGGTTGAGACACTTTTGCTCAAGACCGGGAAAACAAATGCCGATCTAATAAGAGCGACTGGGCATACGCCAGCTAACATTTCTAAAATCCGTAATGCGAAAATTAAGGCTATACGCTTGAAGACATTGCTCGATATCTGTGTTGAGTTGGATTGCCAGCCGGGAGATTTGATCCGTCGCGTGAGTGAAATAGAACTTGAGGAACTTACCATCGCGCGCGCGCGGAATAAGATTTTGCAAAGACGCAATCCCGACCCCTCCGAGACATTGCCCACAGAGGTTTACGTAGTAGATCTTTCTAAGGAATAGGAATAACAAAACAGAATAAGAAGATAAGAAGACAAACACGTATGCATGCAAGGCTCCTACCGCAAACGATCGGTAGGAGCCTTAATTTATTCGAAAAATAGTTCTTGAAATCATAAGGTTATCGATATACGATAACGAAGTATTAAAACAGACGATAAATCGAAAGGAGGTAATTATGAACTGGGTAATCGATCCGTGTAGCAACGTGCAGGGTGGCGGTGGTGGCTGCCGCAATTACCACCCGTGTTCGCGCTGTAGCTGTTTCGGCGTATATGTTCATTTCTAGCAACGTGAACGTTAATGCTGGTTAAGACAGCAGAGGGTAAGCAGCGTGGTCGATAACTGCCATCCGTCGGCCGCGCTGCCTTTTTTAATGAGGTTCATGAGACATGGGTAATGCGATTTCAATCAAGGATCTATCAAAGCGCTACGGCAAAAACTGGGCGTTGTCTGATGTTTCATTTGATATAGATGAGGGCGAAGTGTGCGCTCTCGTTGGGGAGAACGGCGCGGGGAAGAGTACGTTGATTGATATTCTTCTTGGCTTGCTTAAAGCAACGAAAGGTTCAATCAGTTTTTTCGGCGAGTCTGGGAGAGCAGGTCTGGCAAGAGCACGCAGAAATATCGGATTCGTCCCCGACGGCTGTGGGGCATTCTTGAACTTAACCGGTCGAGAAAACTTGATCTCACGCTGTATCGAGTGGGGGCTGCCGAAAAGTGAAGTTAATCGAGTGCTCGCTGCCGTTGGCCTAGAAAATGCGGCGGATGCATCGGTAAAACAATACTCGCTCGGCATGAAGCGTCGCCTGGATATCGGAACGGCTCTTCTGGGCAACCCGCAACTACTCATCATGGATGAACCCATAAACGGGCTCGATCCAGTGGGTGTGATTGAGGTGCGTGATCTCCTGCTGTCGTTGAAGGACAAACGGGATAAAACGGTGCTCATTTCAAGCCATAACCTAGATGAATTGGAGAAAGTTGCGACATCTTTTGCTTTTCTCCATCAAGGCAGACTTCTCGTTAAGGAAGAAAACTCCTACAAAGACAGAAGTCTGGAAAAGCGGTTTTTGGATTTGATCGGGGAGGCAGATAATGCAACTTCTGCGACTGATTAGATGCGAAGCCCGTCGGTTGCTCAGAAATCCAGCCTTTTTCGTGTTGTTGATCTGGGGAATTTGGATTGTTAAAGATGTCTGTAATCCAAATATGTATGGGACTTATGGAACATCTGATTTAGGGGGAGTCGGCAAACAGATTGGTTTCTTTGCAAACATCCTCGACAAGACTGACCCAGCTGGTTCGGCGGTTCGGACGGCACTATTCATGACCTACGAGTGGTTTTTCGTTCTAGCCGGATGCATTGTTATTTCCTGCGCCATGGATTATCAAAGCAGGTCTTCTGAAGTGACGTATGCAAAAGGGACGGGTGTAGCAAAGGCCGTTGTCGCAAAGTGGCTTGTTCTGACGATTGCAACTTCAACAGCGTTCAACCTGTTTTCGGGATTCACTCTCTTCAAATCTCCGCTTGGCTGCTATGTGGATGGGCGGGTGTTTCTTGATAGATACCTGCCCGTGTTGCTTTTGATTGATGCTATTTTGGCTGCATTAGTAGCTCAGTCGATGGCAGTTTTCTATTTACTTAGAAATGCACCGCTTAGCATTATGTTGGTGTTGGTCGGGACGCTGCTCGCCTCCGATGAATATACGCTGGTGGTCTTTTCCAATCACGCATCGACGCAAATTCCCTGGTGGCTCTCAGTCGGACCATACTTACGCCATCTTGGAAATCTGTGCTTTCAAGGCCTAGCCATTAATCAGATCATTCTTTTCTCTGTTATTTGCACCGTTGTTTCGTTGCAGCTCGGGGTCATGGGAATCAAAGCGAGGAGGGGGTAGAAATGCGCTGCGAAGATATGATTAAGGCTGAAGCCTATCGAGTTATGAAGAGCAAAGCGCCTCTTCTGCTGATTGCGGCAGGTTTCGTGCTCGCATTGCTTTATTCTGTGTCTTATGAACCATGGAGAGCCTACGGAACGAGCGATTGGCTTGGCGACGGTGTTATGGGCTTCTTTCCAAACCCACAATATGGTTTTGTGGGAATTCCGGGAGACCTCGTTAAAGACGGAGCTCGCTACCTTTCCGCGGTGGCACCGCTTGCCCATTCTCTGTTCTTTCCTATTGTTGCTGTTCTCGTCATCGGCTATGCGTTTCGAACTCCGATAACGGGATCTCAATGGCTTGTTTCCTATGCAAGGGGAATGAAAACAGTACAGTTGTTGGTTGCAAGGACTCTTGTCTCGATTGTCACGCTTGTCGGTGGTTTTGTTCTCTTTTCGATACTCGTTGGTGTGGTCCAAAGCGCGAGTGGCATAGGAATGACGATGGATATGATCGGAGAGTTTCTTCTTCGACTGTCTCTTGCTGCCTTGATTTGCACAACGTTATGCCTGCTGCTCGTCCTGGCCATCTCGCTCTTTGGAAATGGCGCGTTTGTTCTATCGTTCATCATCCTGCTGCTTTATTTGGGGTACGGGAATCCAAATATGCCACTGCACTTGACATGGCTGGCGACCCTTGCGTCTCCGCGACCAATTCAATTCATCGTGCCGGGGACGTTGCTGTTTGTAGCGCTGGCAACAGTCGTTCCCATTGTCATCCTCGGACTTTGTTGGGCTATCAAGGGTGCTATCAGAAAACGGAGCATATAAATGAAAGAGTCTGAATTTAACGTTATTGAAGAGAATGATGTGAACGGTATCACTATCTACAATACCCAGTCTGGTGGCGTTCTCGACCTTGACGCTGCGCACACGAATGAGCTGAATTTATATCGCAAGGGTGCCGCCTCCTTGGATGGTGATTTCGAAGAGGCCCTTAAGATGGGTGGCATGTTGGTAGATGACGATGTTGACGAGCGGCGAATGTTGATGCTTGAGAGCTTGTCGGCAAGGTTTGCAAATGACTATTTAGGACTGACGATTGCTCCAACGCTGGCATGCAATTTTAGGTGTCCCTACTGCTATGAAAAAGGCTGCTCGCACCCCACTATGTCAGAAGAGACAATGACGGATATCGCAGAATTCGTGCGTTCCGGCTATCCCGGGATCAACGATCTTCACGTTGACTGGTATGGAGGCGAACCCCTACTCTGTGTGGACATGATCGAGCGACTGACAAAAGAACTGAGAGGGGCGATTAGGCCAGGCGCTACTTATTCTGCCGGAATGGTAACGAACGGATATCTCCTGACGCGAGAAATTGCTCAGAAGCTTGCTGATTGTCAGATCGGTTCGGTTCAAATCACTATTGATGGCTCAAAGAGGGATCATGATTCGCGGAGGGTCCCGGCCGACGGTCGTCCGACATATGATGCCATTATCGACAATATAATCTCATGTGCCGATGTTCTTCAGATTACCATTCGCGTGAATGTCGATGAGTCCAATAGCAAAGAGGTCGATGCGTTGATTGACGAGCTTGACGCTAAAGGGCTTCGCGGTAAAGTCGCGATTTATCTTGCTGCGGTCGACAATGTTAACGATACTTGCTCAAATGACATTCATTGTTTTTCTCAGCGTGGATTCTCTCAAGTTGAAACGTTCTTTATGGATAAAGCTAGCGAGCGCGGATTCAACGTTATTCCGTTTACGCCGTATGAACCAGGCGTCTGCTGTGCGGTTTCCCTTAATTCGTTTGTCATCGACCCGCTTGGTAGACTTTTTAAATGTTGGGATGAGGTTGGCAAGGGCGAGTGCGCCGTTGGAAATGTTCGAGAAGGTGTGAAAGCTAATTCGAACTATTTGAAATGGATGGAGTATTTACCAAACGACCCAGTATGTGGCGAGTGTGTAATGTTTCCGGCTTGTATGGGCGGATGTCCCCACGCCGCGATGGAGGGCCAGAGAAAATGCGCGAGCGTTAAATTCAATGCCAGGCAGAGAATGCGGTTGGCTTGTAATCATCAGTATTCGCATGAGGCAAATCACGATGTTTAGATTTTGGAAGATATATCTCCTCCATAAGCCAAGGCTTTATGTCTATCTGCTTCTCGATGTCTTGTCTCAGCTGTGCAGCCTTGCTGAACCATATCTGTTGGGACTGACTGTAAATGTGCTGGCGGCAAAAAATGTCCTTGGTATTAGTTTGCGGACGCTAGTCTTATGTATTTTCGCGATTGGCGTGGTCGCCATTGTGGGGTCGGTGTTGGCCTATTGGACTTCCCTAATCTATGTCGACCTTCAAGCGCATGCGGGATATCAACTTAACGCTGACACACTTGAACACGTCAAGCGTTTGCCCCGGAAGTTTTTCATCGGATTTGATGCGGGCTATTATAATCAGCAAATCAATCACGATTCAAACGACCTCATAATATTCGGAATAACATCGGCGTCAGATATCATTGGCGGTGTTGCAACGATTATCTGTTCCTTGATTATGTTGATGAATATAAACATTGCGATGGCGATTGCCTGTCTAGCCTGCATCGTTACGGGGGCAGTAGTTTATCGATTGTTTAGCGGGCTGCTGTTCAATCGAGGCTTTGAGTTTCAAGAAAAGACCGCTGCTTTCTATGGGACTCTCCAGAGCCAGCTGGAGAGCGTCTCCTTTCTTCGTCGCCATTCATTATTTGATTTCTATTCCTTGAGGCTGCAGAAGGCTTTCGATGGTCTTTATCCAGCTATATTGGCTAACCAAAAAGCCGGATCACGGTTCGAACTTGCGAATCAGTTGATTTTTTCCTTTGCGCAGTTCTGTTTGCTCGCGATTGGAGGCTGTGAGATTGTCGCAGGTAAAATGCCGGTTGGTTTTCTGCTGACGGCATTGAGCTATTATTCGAGCGCCAATTCTGCTCTGGTGAACTTGCTTTCTTGGGGCAAAAGCTACCAGGCGAGCAAGGTGAGCGCCCAACGCCTTAAGCGCCTTTGGGCAATGGATGAAGAGGCGAACGGTTCTGTCCGCATTGGTTCTCCTGTTTCACTTGTGTGCAAGGGCCTGTCGATTTGTCGCCCTGATACCGATCGAATCATAGATTATCCAGAGCTCATCTCGCTTAATCGAGGAGTCTTATACGGCGTGTCGGGCGCAAACGGAAGCGGGAAAAGCACGCTTCTCGATGGCATGGCTGGTCTATATCCCGATGATTGCGTTGGGACTATTGCTTATGACGAGGTTGATTTGAGCCAGATTGATTCTATAAATCTACGCTCGTATGTCGTTGGTATTGCTGAGCAAGAACCTGATATCGTTAACGGAACACTCAGAGAGAATCTGACGCTACTCGCGGGCGATAATTGTCCAATTCTTGAAGTCAGGCGACTTGTAGACCAGTTTGGTCTGACCAAACTGGTCTCAACACTTCCCAATGGTCTTGATGGGGTGCTGGACGAGCAAAACCATAATATATCGGGTGGTGAGAAGCAGAAGATTGCGATTATTCGTGTATTGCTTAAGGACTCACCCGTCATGTTATTCGATGAACCGACGTCGGCGCTTGACGGAGCGAGTAGGTCAGCGTTCATTGATATTCTGCAACAGAAGAAAGAGGATCATATAGTGGTTGTTGTCTCGCATGATCCCGAGTTGCTTGAGGCTTGCGACGAAGTGATTGAGCTGTAAAAGCTTGTGCATGGCGCTTCGTTGCGGGGCTCATTGCCTGTGGATAGCGAATTGCAGCTGATGTGGAAAGTTATCCCAAACATGTATCAGCTTCTTTTATTGACTAATCCCACAACGGCAAAACCGGTCAAACGAACGCTTCAGTACTGAGGCGTCTGTCTGTCTGACAAATTGCTATACTTAATTAAGGAAAGCGTATAGCAAAAGGAGCCAACATGTCTATGTCGATACTAGACTCACGGCCGGTTCAGATGAACGTGCGTATAGATCGCCAGCTCAAAGAGGCGGGAGACGCCGTCCTGACTCATATTGGCATGACGCCGTCACAAGCCGTTCGGACACTTTGGGAGTATCTGGTCGTTAACGGACGCATGCCCTCGAAGGGAGACGCGGCGGCTCCGGTTTCTGACGGAGTGGAGCCCCGGCGCATGGAGTCAAGGGCCGCGCAAGGCAGCCATATCGTTCGCGATTCGTGCCTCAAATACGGCATCCCCATCCCTGAGTTCTCGGGAGGCTATGACGACCTCTATGAGGAGGCCATGGCGGAGCGCTATCCCGAGTGGGTGGAACTATGAGCACAGAAGGCGTCCTCAAGCTGTTAATCGATACCAACGTATGGATGGATTATTTTTCTGGCAGGTCCGACCGTACGGCAAATGTCGTCCATCTGATCGAGATTGCCGACGCCTCGGAGCGGATTGCCCTGTTTGCCTCGTCGCTTTCGGTCAAAGACGTTTCATATCTTGTCTCGGCGGCAATCAAGCAGGAGTGCCGAAGAAAGACTGGCTCACTGAGCGATAACGCCATTGCGGCGGCAGACGAAACGGCTTGGGCATGCGTTCGACAGATGCGCGAGCTAGCCCTCATCGCCCCGGTCGGTGCAGACGAGGTCTTCGACTCCTTTGTGTTCAAGTACCACCACAATGACTTTGAGGACGACCTGATGCTGGGCGTCGCCAATCGCATTGATGCCGATTACGTCGTGACGGAGGACAAGAATCTTATTAAACATACCAATGGTGTATGCATTAATGTTCAACAGGCGTTGAGGTTGGTTGAAGGGTCCAACGCCCCTTCGGCACGGCCCGTCTAGCCTGCTTTATCTTAATAAAGTGGCGTTTCCCCGCCGTTAGCCGATGATGCAAGGGCGCTCGGCGTTTTCGACTGGTTTATGCACGCAAAGTCTGGGAATATACAAGTCGCATGTCTTACTGTCTAACCAGTTGCGCCAAGGAGGCACCATGGATTACAAGATCACCGGCTACGAGCCCGCCCAGCTGTTCCATTTCTTTGAGGAGGTCAGCGCGATCCCCCGTGGGTCTGGCAACGAGAAGGGCATCAGCGATTTCCTGGTTGCGTTTGCCAAGGAGCGCGGCCTCGACGTGTATCAGGACGAGGTCTACAACGTCATCATTCGCAAGCCCGCATCTGCCGGTGCCGAGAATGCCCCGACCGTGATGCTGCAGGGCCACATCGATATGGTGTGCGACAAGTTGGGCTCTGTTGAGCACGACTTTACGACCGACGGTATCGACCTGGTCGTCAAGGACGGCGTCCTCACCGCTAACGGCACCACCCTGGGCGCCGACAACGGTATCGCCGTCGCTCTGATGCTCACTGTTCTCGATGACGATTCGATCGTTCACCCCGCCCTCGAGTGCGTATTCACCACCGACGAGGAGACTGGCCTGGTCGGCGCCGAGACGCTCGACAAGTCCCAGATTAGCGCCCGCACCATGATTAACCTTGACTCCGAGGAAGAGGGCGTTGCCACCGTCAGCTGCGCCGGCGGCGTCGTCGTTACCTACACCTGCCCCATCGTGCGCGAGCACAAGACCGGCAGCACCCTCACGCTCGACATCTCCGGCCTGCTGGGCGGCCACTCCGGCAGCGATATCCACCTGGAGCGCGGCAACGGCAACCTCATCATGGCCCGCATCATCGACCGCCTGATGGTTGCCGGCGAGCCCGCCATCGTCAGCTTTAACGGCGGCACTAAGGACAACGCCATCAACCGTGAGTGCAAGGCCGAGCTGGTTTACGCCGACCACGCTGCCGCCGAGGCCGCGGCCCAGATCGCAAAGGGCATCATCGCCGACGTCACTGCCGAGCTCGAGGTCTTCGACCCCGGCTTTACCTGCACCGTCGAGATTGCCGACGACGCCGAGGTCGAGGCCATGGATCAGAAGTCCGCGCTTGCCCTCATCCGCGCCCTGCGTCTTGCCCCTAACGGCGTGATTCGCCGCAACGTCGCCACCGACGGCTCCGTCGAGGTTTCCTCCAACATCGGCGTGGTCGCCACTTCCGACGACCAGGTCAAGATCATGCTGTCCCCGCGCTCCTCGATCACCTCGCTGCAGAACGAGTTCAAGGACCGCCTGCAGACGCTGGCCGATGTCTTGGGCTTCGACGCCAAGTTCGAGTTCGAGTATCCCGGCTGGAGCTATGCCGAGCATTCGCCGGTCCGCGACGTTTTTGTCGAGAGCTATCGCGAGCTCTTTGGCTCCGAGCTGCGCATCGAGTCCATTCACGCTGGCCTTGAGTGCGGCCTGTTTGCTGAGGCCCTGCACGGCCTGGACGCCATCGCCGTGGGCCCGACGCTCTCCGATGTCCACACCCCGGACGAGAGCATGGAGCTCGCTTCTGCCGAGCGCTTCTACGAGCTGCTCATCGACGTCCTCAAGCGCCTTGCCGCGTAAGGGTCGCGCTAGCAGCAGTTCGAGCCACGTGCTAGCGGATTGCAAATGACATTACGAGAGGGGGCATCCGAACTTTTGCGACGGGTGCCCCCCTCTTCTTTTAAGAAATGTGGATTGATTGGCGCCTAGCCCATATCCGCCTTGATGAGGTCGAGGGTGCGCTGGCAGTTTTCGCGGACGGGGCCGAGCATATGCTCGCGCAGGTCCGCCATGCCGGGCAGGTCGGCGTATTCGTCCATGATCTCTTCCATGCAAATGGGCACCTCGTAGGCGAGGTCCATCATGGTCGCAAAGCAAAACTTCTCGGATAGCCCGGCATCGGTGAGCGCCGCCTCCAGCGCGGGGTCGCCCATACCGTGGTATCGGCGGATAGCGCCTGGACCGATGCGCCCCACTCGATTTTCGCCGCCAACGCTCATGGCAAGGCGCGCCCGGCGGCGCATACGCTCATACGCCAAACCCGAAGCGACATCGTACATTCGAGCCATCATGGCTGCGCCGTCGTTTCCAAGGAGCAGGGAATAGTTTTTCGCATGCGCATCCGGTGCGCCGATAATGGCGTTGAAGAACAGTATCTGCGTAAACAGATGCAGGTTAAGTTGATGGTGGCTCGTAGTTACGAGGAGCTCTTGAATGTCGCGTGTGGTCGGGCCGCCGTCTGCCGTGTACTTTTGGGCGGGCATCACCCCAAGTGCCTGACAGAGGTCTTCTTGATGTAGGCGCCTGATCGTTCCGTCTTCGACTTTCACGCGGTCATAGCGCTCAACAATGAGGGTAGGTTCGTCCTCAAACATACGATATTCGACGTTTGCCGTTGCGATACCGGCGCGCTGGGCGCTTTTCATGCAGACAAACTCATTGAGAGCCTCGAGTTTAAATCCGTTAACGCCATTTTTGAAAATATGCGTCGTGGGCGAGGAGCCCATGCATTCGCACCAGCGGCCGTTAATGAACGCGAGCGCGAACTTGCCCTGGTTGCCTCCAAGTGACCAACTTTCATCTAGACCCATCCACGATGCATCGCGGTCATCTCTGATCGACTTGAGGCGGAGAGCAATTTCGTGGTCGTCTATAGGGCGGTAATCGCCAGCGCGATGCAGGACGGCGTCGGCATCTTCTTCGGCATAAAACTGCACTCCGCCCGGACAGTCGAGTCCGATATGGCTGAGCAACGCAACGGGATTGTTGGGCCTAACGTCGAATTCGGCGGCAATCGCTTTTCGCTGGTCCTCGCTGTCGGGTAGAAGGCCAAACAGGTACGGATTCATGACCTGTTGTCCGTATGTGCGATTCGATACGGGTATGTTGGTCGATAGGGCTGGCCCGTCATAGTCATGATCGTAGGTAAAGCTGATAAGACCGTTCTCATCTTGCGTGAGCGTTCCCGCAGGTACGCCGCAAATAATGGTCCGAAGTGATGTTCTGGCCATTGGCTATTTCCCTTCGGGCTTGGTTTGGTTAGATGCGTTTGCGGCAATCGAGACTCCGAGATTGGACATGACGAAATCGGCGAAGATCTCGTCGTAAAGTGCGGATGTAAAGGGGGCATCTGCAAGAGCCGGAATGGCGGTACTACGACTGTTGCGATGATGGGGACGTTGAGTGTGATGGCGCCTGGGGATGCTGCGAGGCAGCGGATTGGCATGCGGAGCGTCGACTGGTCGCTCATTTTTTGCTTCGCCGATATCCCCTTGAGCGGCGAGTGCCAGTCCAAGAGCATTGAAAATCGTCAGCAGCTTGTCGAGTCGAATGCCAGTGGCGTCTCCTAGCTCGAGCGATGCGAGCAGGCGCTCCGAAACACCGGCTTTTTTAGCGAGGGCGGCACGGGTGAGACCCTGAGCCTCGCGTGCCTGACGCACATAGATGCCAGCTTGCCGCGGTGTGGTGATGGGAAGGGTATCCATGGCGATCTCCTAACGTGCAGACTTTTGCATATCAGTATGACATGCAAAAGTCTGCACGAAAAGGTATTATGCAAAACTCTGCATGAGACCTCTACATTGACGTTGAGCTTATGAGAGGCGTTTTTTATATCGCGAGAATCCCCAGATGCTCAAGCAAGATCTTAAGCCCGATGAGGATGAGCACGACGCCACCCACGATGGTGGCAGGCTTTTCGTAGCGCGCGCCAAAGGTGTGGCCGATCACTACGCCGGCGACGGAGAAGATAAAGGTCGTGATGCCGATGAGCGACACGGCGGGCATGATGTCGACCGAGAGCGCGGCAAATGAGATGCCCACGGCTAGGGCGTCGATTGAGGTGGCGATGGCGAGGATCATGTACTCGCCCAGGTCAATCTTTTCGGCATCCTTGCCGTCGCCTTCATCCTCGTCCTCGTCCTCGGTAAAGGCCTCCCACAGCATTTTGCCGCCAATGAAGGCGAGCAGGATAAAGGCGATCCAGTGGTCGATGGGGCCGATGATGCCCATAAACTGGCTGCCAAGCGCCCATCCGATCACGGGCATGCCGGCCTGGAAGCCGCCAAAGAACAGGCCGAGCACTACGGCGACCTTAAGGTTGATCTTCTTCATGCCAAGGCCCTTGCAGATGGATACGGCAAAGGCGTCCATCGAAAGGCCAACGGCGAGCAGCACGAGCTCTGCGAGTCCCATAGTCTGGCTCCCTCTCTGCGGGCGGGCCCGCGTGTACCTCTTGGGGGAGCAACAAAAAGACTATCCTTGGCACATGGTTGAGTGGGTAGTCAAAAGAGCCCGTCCCAAATTAGCTATCTTAGCGGTGTTCGCTCATTCTGTAAGCATCGGATTTTGCGGGCGTCACAGAGGCAAACCGTGAGAAACTTATTGACGTTTATGGAGCGTATACGATGGGAGCGATGCCTTGGATAAGAACGAGCTGCAAAAGCGTATGGAACAGGCCATCCGCCTGACGGCACCTGGCCAGCCGATCCGCACCGCCCTCGACATGATCATCGCTGGTCACCTGGGCGCTCTTATTTGCGTCGGCGACACCGAAAACGTGCTCGCTGCTGGTAACGACGGCTTCCCGCTCAACATTTCGTTTACCTCGAACCGCCTGTTCGAGCTTTCCAAGATGGACGGCGCCATCGTCATCGACGGCGACCTCACCCAGATCCTGCGCGCCAACTTCCACCTCAATCCCGATCCCTCACTCGCCACGAGTGAGACGGGCATGCGTCACCGCACCGCCGCCCGCATGTCGGTGCTCACGGATGCCATCGTGATCTCGGTCTCGGCCCGTCGTGCCGTCGTCAACGTGTACGTTCACGGCAAGAGCTACGAGATCCAGCCCGTCACCACCATCATGAGCTCGGTCAACCAGCTCGTCGCCACGCTCCAGACTACCCGTCAGTCGCTCGACCGCTCCCTGCTGCGTCTGACGGCCCTCGAGCTCGACGACTACGTTACGCTCGCCGACATCACCGGCATTTTCTCGAGTTTCGAGATCATGCAGCAGGCAAAGACTGAGCTTAAGGATTGCATTGTCAAGTTGGGCAACCAGGGCAAGCTCGTGCAGATGCAGCTCGAGCAGCTCGCCGGCTCCAGCATGGATACCGAGTACGACCTGATGATTCGCGACTACGCGAGCGATTCTTCCGAGGCCAATGCCGAAAAGATCCGCGCCAACCTGAGCCGTATGACGCCCAAGGACTTGTCCGACCCGCAGCATGTGGCGGCGGTTCTGGGTTACGACGACCTGGACGAGGACTCCGTCATGACACCGCTGGGCCTGCGCACGCTTTCGCGCGTGTCCGTCGTGCGCGACGGCGTGGCCGAGAAAATCGTCGACGAGTATGGATCGTTGCAGGAGCTCATGGACGACATCAGCGAGGATCCGGAGCGCCTGGGCGACTTTGGCGTTAACAACCCTGCCATTCTTGCGGACTCCCTGTACCGCATGAAGGGCACCAAACAGGGGAACGCATAATGGCGCCCGTATGCGCCGTGGTCGTTGCCGGTGGCAGCGGCCAGCGCTTTGGTAACCCCGGTGGCAAGCAGCTCGTCAATGTAGCGGGTCGTCCGCTTATGAGCTGGTCCATCCGCGCATTTGACCGTAGCAATAAGGTCGGCCACATCGTCGTGGTTTGCCCTGCCGAGCGTCGTGCCGAGATGCGCCGCCTGGCCATCAGCCCGTATTCGTATAGCACGCCCATCAGCTTTGCCGATGCCGGCGAGACCCGCCAGGATTCCACCCGCGCCGGCGTGCACGCGGTGCCGGCGGGCTTTGAATATGTCGCCATCCACGATGGCGCCCGTCCGCTCATTACGACCGAGGCTATCGACCACGCTATCGACGTGCTCGTGAGCGACCGTGCCCTCGACGGTGTCGTGTGCGGTCAGCCCGCGATCGATACGCTCAAGATCGTCGATGGCGACAACATCGTCGAGACGCCGCCGCGCGAGCTCTATTGGGCCGCGCAGACGCCGCAGATCTTTAGCGTCGACGCCATGAAGCGCGCTCACGCCGCGGCGATTGCCGAGGGCTTTATCGGTACCGACGATTCATCGCTGGTCGAGCGCATGGGTGGGCGCGTCCGCTGCGTCCAGAGCCCGCGCGACAACCTAAAGGTGACGGTGCCCGAGGACCTTCGTCCCGTAACCGCGATTCTGCTTGGCCGTATGGCCGAGGGAGAGGACCTTCCCCATGTTCAGTAACCTGCGCATTGGCCATGGCTACGACGTCCACCGTCTGGTGGAGGGGCGTCGATGTATCATCGGCGGTGTTGACATTCCCTACGAGCGCGGCCTGCTGGGCCACTCGGATGCCGATGTGCTCGCGCACGCCTTGGCCGACGCCATTCTGGGCGCCTGCCGCGGGGGAGACATCGGCAAGCTATTCCCCGATACCGACCCCGCCTATGAGGGTGCCGATTCGATGGTGCTGCTCGCTCGCGTGATGGACTACGCGCGCGAACTGGGCTTCGAGTTTGTCGATGCCGATTGCACCATTGCCTGTCAGCAACCCAAGATCACCCCGCACCGCGATGCCATGCGCGCCAACCTTGCCCATGCCCTGGGCGTCGACGTCGAAAACGTGGGCGTCGCCGCCACTACGACCGAAAAGCTCGGTTGGGAAGGTCAAGGCGAGGGAATTGGCGCCTGGGCCGTCTGCCTGCTACAGAAAACTGTTAAGGAGTAACGAATGCGTATCTACAACAGCGCTACCCATAAAAAGGAAGAGTTCCAGCCCATCGAGTCCGGCAAGGTCCGCATGTACGTGTGCGGCCCCACGGTCTACGACAACATCCACATCGGCAATGCCCGCACGTTCATCAGCTTTGACGTGATTCGTCGCTGGCTCATCGCGAGCGGCTACGAGGTCACGTTCGCCCAGAACCTCACCGATGTCGATGACAAGATCATCAAGCGCGCCAACGAGCAGGGCCGAACGGCCGCCGAGGTCGCGACGGAGTTCTCTGGCAAGTTCATCGGCGTCATGCGCGCCGCCAACGTGCTCGATCCCGATGTGCGCCCCCGCGCCACCAAGGAGATCGGCCCCATGATCGCCATGATCAAGACGCTTATCGAGCAGGGCCACGCTTACGCCGCCGATAACGGCGATGTGTACTTTGCCGTGCGCAGCGATCCCAACTATGGCCAGGTCTCGGGCCGCAACATCGATGACCTTATGGTTGGTGCGCGCATCGAGGAGAACGAGGACAAGAACGACCCGCTCGACTTTGCCCTGTGGAAGGCCGCCAAGCCCGGCGAGCCCAGCTGGCCGAGCCCCTGGGGCGAGGGCCGTCCCGGCTGGCACACCGAGTGCGCCGCCATGGTGCACCGCTACCTGGGCACCCCGATCGACATCCACGGCGGCGGCTCCGATCTTGCCTTCCCGCATCACGAGAACGAGTGCGCCCAGGCCACTTGCGCCTGGCACCAGGGTTTCTCCAACACCTGGATGCACACGGGCATGCTGCTGGTAGACGGCGAGAAGATGTCCAAGTCGCTCGGTAACTTCTTTACGCTGGCCGAGGTGCTCGAGCAGCACTCCGCTGCCGCTCTGCGCCTGCTGATGCTGCAGACGAGCTATCGCTCGCCGCTTGACTTCTCCTGGGAGCGTCTGGATGGTGCCGAGAACTCGCTCACACGCATTGCCGGTACGGTCGAGAACCTGCGCTGGGCCGCGAACCATGCGACGGCCGATGCCGATGAGGCAGCATCCGAGGCGTTTGCCGCTAAGGCCGCCGAGGCCCGTGCCGCCTTTAAGGAGTGCATGGACGACGACTTTAACACTGCCGGTGCCATGGGTGCTGTCTTTGGCTTTGTGACCGAGTGCAACCAGTACCTGGAGCAGGCGGGCGACGCTGCCGACAAGGCCGCAGTCCTGGCTGCTGCCGATACGCTGGCCGAGCTGTTCGATACGTTTGGCGTTGAGCTCCCCGAGCCCAAGGTCGAGCTGCCGCTGGGTCTGCTGGGCGTTGCCGCCGGCCTGGTCGCCTACACGGGCGACGACGTGGACGAGGCCGCCGCCAAGATTCTCGAGGCCCGCGCCGAGGCCCGTGCCGCCAAGAACTGGGATCTGGCCGACGCCATCCGCGACCAGCTCAAGGACCTGGGCCTCACCATTGAGGATACTGCCGCGGGCACTCGTATTAAATCTCTCTAATCCCCGCGGGTTTCCCAAGCACCCGACCTTGCCGTTCAAACCGTCGCTCGCGTACTCAAGTACGCGTCGCTCCTCTTTCACGGCAATCTCGGGCACTTGGAAAACCCGTACCGACCGCTTGAGCTATTCGTCTTAAGCGGTCGCTTCTTTTGTCCTGTTTGAAAATTTTTTAAAGGAGGCCGTTTTATGGCCGACAATCGCAAGCGTGCGCCTCGTGGCGGCAAGCAGACTGCTTCTGGCTCGCGTCCGATTCGCCGCAACGACCGCGCTGCCACTCCCAAGGGCCAGCGCGATCGCGCCCAGGCCGCACGTCCGCAACGCGATCGTAACCGCGACGCTGTCCAGGTTCCCAAGGGCGAGTTTATCGAAGGTCGTCGTGCTGCCGCCGAGGCACTGCGCACCGGTTTTCCCATCAAGTGCGCGCTCATCGCCGAGGGCGGGGAGCGCGATGCCGCTCTGTCGCGCCTGGTCGATGACCTCAACGCCACGGGCGTCCGCATTAAGTATGTGCCGCGCGCGCAGCTCGATGCGCTGTCGAGCCATGGCGCTCACCAGGGCATTGCGCTCGAGGTGGGCAACTTCCCTTACGCCGATGTCGCCGACATCCTCGACCGCGCAGGCGAGGGCTCGGCGCTTGTCGTGGTGCTCGACCATGTGACCGACGACGGTAACTTTGGCGCCATCGTGCGCTCTGCCGAGGTTGTGGGCGCAGCGGGCGTCATCATCGCCAACAAGCGTGCCGCCGGCGTGACCGTGGGCAGCTACAAGACCTCCGCCGGCGCCGTCATGCATCTGCCTATCGCGCAGGTGCCCAATATCGCCCGTGCGCTCGATGTCCTCAAGGCCGCCGGCTTTTGGGTGGGTGGCGCTTCCGAGCATGCCGAGGGCAGCTGCTGGGATGCTCCCTTCGAGGGCCGCGTGGCGCTCGTCATGGGCTCCGAGGGCGACGGCATCTCGCGTCTGGTGCTCGAGAAATGTGACTTTTTGACCAAGCTTCCCCAGCGCGGCATGACCGAGAGTCTCAACGTGGCCCAGGCGACCACCGCGCTGTGCTTTGAGTGGCTGCGCCGCAATGCCGGCGAGCTCATGGGGGAGGAGTAGCGCATGTCCAAGAAGAACCGCGCCAAGTCCAAGGCCAAGCGCTTTGGCGAAGGCTCGGCCAAGCCGATTGTTTCGGCCGCGACTTATGGCGTGGGCGGCAATGCGTTTGCGCAGGCCATCGCCGACCCGGTCTCGACGGTGCACTCCAATAAGCCCGAGCTGCTGGTGGTCGATGGCTACAACGTGATCCACTGCACGCCGCGCTACGAAAAGCTCGTCTACGACCATTCCGATGATCCGTATTCCAGCGACGTTCACGATATGGCGCGCACGGCACTCATCAACGATGTTGCCGCGTTTGCCCAGGGCCGCTACGAGGCCGTAATCGTGTTTGACGGCGCGGGCAATATCTCCAGCGAGCGCCCCAACCTGCCGGCCCGCGGCGTGCGCATCGAGTTTTCGCCGACGGGCGTATCGGCCGACACCGTGGTGCAGAAGCTCTGCATCGAGGCGCGCGAAGAAGGCCGCGCGTGCTCCGTGGTGTCGAGCGACGGCACGATCCAGGCCGTCGTCATGGGCAAGGGTGTTACGCGCATCTCGAGCCGCATGCTGGTGGACGAGATCAAACAGATCGACAACGACGTGCACGAGGCCGAGGAAGCTCCGCAGATCAAGATGACTCTGGGCAGTCGCCTGAGCCCCGATGCCCTGGCCAAGCTCAAGGCCCTTCGCGGGAGGTAGGGGAGTATCTATAGAGACCCGTTTCCCAATTGGCCAGCCCGTTGCCGTCGCCAAAACGAATAGTTTTTTGTTTTGGCGAACAGATAAAACTATTCGTTCTGGCGAATAGTTTTGAGATGTGGTCGGTCGAAGGGTCTGTTGCGCCTCGTCAGCAATTCCTTTATTCTTAATTGGCTTCGCGCGAAAGCGCCAAGTGTGCCAGTGTGGCGCAACGGTAGCGCAACTGATTTGTAATCAGTGGGTTGCAGGTTCGATTCCTGTCACTGGCTCCATGAGAGTTTCGGGCTCTGTCTCCAAGAGGGACAGAGCCCGTTTCTATTTAGGTGGTGCGCCATCGGGTTAGCGCCCATCCCGTTTTTGGTTTGTCTCGTCCTCCAGTTTGTCTAAATCTGTAACACCAAGACCGATATTCGGCATCTAACTGTTACAGATTGAGATGAAACTTAGGGTGTTTTAGGAATATCTTGATCTGTAACATGTAGAAGCGGAATAGGCCTCTTGCTGTTACAGATCGAGACAAGGGCGGGCGCGGATCTGGATGTCCTGCTCGAGCGTGGATTTCTGGATACGCGAGCTAAGAAAATCTCCCGACCGGAGAACGAGCGTGGATAATTAACTTGGATAGGGAGCTAAGGTAAACACCGATTGTCTATCGACGGCTTTAGAAACAACGACCCCGATTTCATTGTGGAATCGGGGTCGTTTGTGCCTCAGGAATCCGAATGGATTAATCGAGCTCCTAAGGAACTTTTTGGGTTCTTGCTAATGGTCTGCCGAGGATGTCCCCAATGTAAACAGCGGGCATCTACTCAATATAGCTGGGGTTCTTCTTGATGATCACGCGTGCAGCGATGAAGGAGACGACGATGGCGATGATGGCGACAACGCATGCCAGCACGAAGTTACCCATGGACCCATCGGGAGCGATAAAGATGAGTGCCGAAAGAAGGCCGGGGCATGCTCCCGCAACATACTCTTTCAGAACAAAGATGCCTGCAGGGAGTCCAGCGCAGAGCGCGCCGATTGCCGTGCCGACAAGCAGGCGGGGACGCTCGATGAGGCAACCGTAGAACGCGGGCTCGGTTACGCCACAGAGTGCGGTGACGGCAACCGTGGTGACCATACCCCTCTTCTCTTTGTTTCCCTTCATGGCAGTTGCCAGGGCGAGGCTCGTGCCGCCAATGCAGAGGTTCGAGATGAATCCAAAGATAATGGGTGCCCAACCGAGCTGCGCCAGGCTCGTAACTTCGATTGCGATGTAAGCCTTATCGAGACCGAGCATGACGAAATAGGGGTTAAGGGCTGCCAGGATCGGAGTAGCGATAAATGCCACGTTGTCCATAAGCCACGTGACGGCATCGCTCAGCGCGTAGCCCATCATGCTGCCGGCGGGGCCAAGGATAATAAGCTCGACGGGCACGACGATGATCATGGTGAGCAGCGGCTTCAAGAACAGTTTGGTAACGTCGGGAATGATCTTCTGAAGGCCGCGGTCGACAAAGTACATGAATACAACGCCCAGTACGATGGGCACTACCGTACTCGAATAGTCGTTCGTCGGGATGGGAATACCAAGAAAGTCGAGACCCTCGGCACCGCTAATGGACGAGCTGATCATGATCGCGCCCAGCAATGCGCCCATGATGGGCTGCATCTTCATGACGGCCGCGAGCTGATAACCAAGATAAACGGGTAAGAAGCTAAACGAAGCGCTAAAGATCGCCAACAGGACCTGGGCGGTTCCGCTATCGGTGCTCAATCCGCAATAATTGACCAGGAGATTCTTGATCGAAAGAATGAGTCCGCCAACGATGAGCGCCGGGACGATGGGCATGAATACCTGTGCAGAGACGTTCCCGAATTTCTCAATCAAGCCCATGGCGGTGTTACCGCTTTTAATGCCTTCTGCAAGGTCTTTGGCGGTTTGGGCATCGTCGGCAACCGTGCCACCGCCGACTTCGATTCCCGCGAAGTCGAGGAAGTCGTTGTAAGCCTCGGTGACGTTGGGGCCGATGATCACCTGAAGCTGGCCACCGCTGACTACTGCCCCGAGCGCCTGATCGGCCGATTTGGCGAGCTGGAGATCGATGATCGAGGTGTCTCGTGCGTCGATGCGAAGGCGCGTCGCACAATGAGTTACCGATGTAATGTTCTCTTTGCCGCCAACAGCCTTTAGGACTGTTTCGGACATTGCCTGATATTTCATCTCTTTCTCCTAACCTTCCTGCTCCTGATACTTCGAGATAAGGTCTCGGTACCAATACCAGCTCTTTTTGGGGGTGCGCTCCAGATTGTTCTCGAAGTCGATATGGACAAGTCCGTATCGTTTTTCGTAGCCGTTGATCCAGCTATACAGATCCATCGTCGACCAGAGGTAGTAGCCCTCAACGCGCGCGCCGTCGCGCTTAGCCCTCATCATGTGCTCGATGAACTGGCCCAGAAGCTCGATGCGGTCATCATCGTGGATCATTCCGTCTGCGTCTGGTTGCTCATAGGCGCCATGTCCGTTTTCCGTAATAAAGATGCGGGGCGCGTCATAGCGCTCGTGGACATCCATGATGGTTGAATACATGCAACCTGGGAGTATTTCGCGGCCCCATTTATTGCGGGGAACATTGCTGTCGCGGGCGCTTTCAAACAAGGGCGCAATGCATTTTCCTTCGACCTTTTTGCTCGAACCGCCCTTATTGTTCGCCGAAACGGCAAGCTCTCCACCGTGCCAGTCGGTTACATACTCTCGGCAATACACGTTGAGTCCAATAAAATCGACTTTACCGTCTCTGAATTCTTCTACGTCATTTGGGGATCGATAGAGCGAGACGCCAAGTTTTTCAAGGATTTCGTCCATTTCTGGCGGCAGTTGACCCTGAAGCGCTGGTGCCAGAATCATGCGATTGGCGAAAAAGTCTGCGTATCGAAATACGTCATCAGGGTGCTCGGTTGCCGGGTCGAGTTCGACAACGCCGCCATCGTGGACGGCGCCGATGATGCCGTCGTAGCCCATTTGACGATATGTTCGGACTGCGAGTGCGCTCGCGCGCATCAGGTTGTACTGAAACTGCATGTACGACTGAACGTCGAGCGATCGATTGGGGGGATAGTTGCCCAACATGTTTACGCAGTAGCTGTAGAAATGCGGCTCGTTAACGGTAGCCCAGATTTTGACGCGGTCTCCAAAGCGCTCAAAGCAAATCTTGGCGTATTTGCAGAACCACTCTGCCATGTCGTTGTTCAGCCATCCGCCTTTGCAAGCAAGCGTGAATGGTAGATCGTAATGGAACAGCGTAACGTTGGGCTCTATGCCATTTTCGAGGCAACAATCAATGACCCGATTATAAAAATCGATACCCTCTTCATTCACTTCGCCGATACCCGTGGGGATGATTCGACTCCATGAAAGAGAGAAGCGATAAGTGTTTTGTCCGCCTTCTTTCATCATGCGGATATCTTCTTCATAGCGATGGTAGAAGTCGCAAGATACATCACCGTCAACATGGTTGATGTTCTTATTGCTTGTGTGGCTAAAGAAATCCCACTCGCCAAGGCCTTTGCCGTCTTCGTTCCAGGCACCCTCGCACTGATAAGACGCCGTGGCGGAACCCCAGAGAAACGGCATGTTGTTCACGTTGTCCATGAATCCCCTTTCCATCATTCAACACGGTGGATACGTGTGGCGGAATTACGATTAAGATGACGTCAACTGATTTGAATCATAGGAGAACGACCAAAGCTGTTTGATTCAATAAATGAACCATGATTTCGAGGAGAGCGGAAAGAGGGATCACGTGAATATCAATGACTTCGATGTGCTCAATCGCATTAGCTCAATCATCAACAGCGAGTTTGGGTCAAACGATGCCGCCATCGCTCGATATCTCATCGCTCACATTAGGCGTTCGAGCGAAATCAATGTTGCCGCAATAACCCGCGATGCATTCGTGACCCGTTCCGCTGTTCGTCGTTTCTGCAATCGATTGGGCTACCAGTCTCTTAGCGATTTGAAAGAATCATTTACTCAATCAGTCTTTCCAAGCGACTTAAGCCATCGAGAGGAGGAATTTGGCTACGAGGAGTACAGGGCAGAGCTCGACGTTCGCATGATCGAGATGTTCGCTGAGGTTGAAAGCGGCGTGTCCGATATCGCTATTAAGCACCTTGCCGACGAAATTGATGGCCATAAAAACGTTGAAATCTGGTGCACCAATAATGTGAGCGCCAATCTCGTACGATTTCAGCAGGAAATGTTTTATGCGGGCAAGATAGTTCGCATAGTTGCTGGGGCTAACGTCGCGGAATTGAAAAACATGGGAGACGTTTCGCAGTCATTGATAATTCTCGTATCGGTCTCCGGGCTATTTGCGCCACAGGCACGTGAGTATCTTGATTGCCGTTCGGGCAGGAAGATTCTAATTACTGCGTTTAGCAACGATGACAAATCGAGGTCTTTTGACCGTGTATATCGTCTTGGTAATGCGGGAAACGGAATTGACCGACTCGGCGTTTATTCGAAATATGCCATGACTTATTTCTTCGACTTGCTATCGTCGTGTTACTTGAGTCGCTACCCCTGCACCAAGGGGGAGCCGCTCTATGGGTCTACTTTGGCCTGGCCCGAGTAGTTCGGCTCTATAGTTCTCCCGCCTAGAGAATGAGCGTGGATAATCTGCCACTTTGGCCTCAGAAACACGCCAAAAGTGGGAGATTATCCACGCTCGATGTCAAACGGGAGAAAATCCACGCTGAATTGTGCCGGTGAAGGCCGATCACGACCTATGTAATAAGCGCAAGGGATCCGTTATCGAGGGTCGAGACTGCAGACATACTCCATCACGCCAAAGTGTGCCCTTGGGAAATGACGCCAGCATTGCCAAATTCATCACTCCACATAATCAAACTCAGCAAAACCGCAGGTCACGGCTATATAGATACGCCCGGAACCGTGTATCTAGAGGTTTTCGTTGACAGCCCCCAAGGTTGCATCGTATTATCTTTTTCGTTCGCGGGGGCGGCGGTCCAAAAGACCAAAGGACCTGCGGATACTTGAACGATTGGGAGTTTGCCCGAGTGGTTAATGGGGACGGGCTGTAAACCCGTTGGCTCTGCCTACATAGGTTCGAATCCTATAGCTCCCACCCGTCAAGTGCCTGTATAGCTCAGTCGGTAGAGCACTTCGTTGGTAACGAAGAGGTCACCAGTTCAAGTCTGGTTGCAGGCTCCATCCGGCGGTGTAGCTCAGTTGGTTAGAGCACACGGTTCATACCCGTGGCGTCACTGGTTCGAATCCAGTCACCGCTACCATAGGTAACACGGTGGCTTCTCAATAGTATGTTGAGAGGCCACTATGGTATAAAGGCAAAGTCCCGTCCGGGGACGACCTGTTTAGAGGAGGGCTTTATGGCCAAAGAGAAGTTTGAGCGCACTAAGCCGCATGTTAACATCGGCACCATTGGTCACGTCGACCACGGCAAGACCACGCTGACCGCCGCCATCACCAAGGTTCTCTCCGAGACCGAGGGCTGCAAGGCTGACTTCACTGCGTTCGAGAACATCGACAAGGCTCCCGAGGAGCGCGAGCGCGGCATTACGATCTCCGTCTCCCACGTCGAGTACGAGACTGCTGCCCGTCACTACGCTCACGTTGACTGCCCGGGCCACGCTGACTACGTCAAGAACATGATCTCCGGTGCTGCTCAGATGGACGGCGCTATCTTGGTCATCGCCGCTACCGACGGCCCCATGGCTCAGACCCGCGAGCACATCCTGCTCGCCCGTCAGGTTGGCGTTCCTTACATCGTCGTCTTCCTGAACAAGTGCGACATGGTTGACGATGACGAGCTCATCGACCTCGTCGAGATGGAGACCCGTGAGCTCCTCTCCGAGTACGATTTCCCCGGCGACGACATCCCCGTCATCCGTGGTTCCGCTCTGGGCGCTCTCGAGGGCGACGCCAAGTGGATGGACGCTATCCGCGAGCTCATGAACGCCGTCGACGAGTACATCCCGACGCCTGCTCGTAACAACGACCTCCCGTTCCTGATGGCCGTTGAGGACGTTATGACCATCTCCGGCCGTGGTACTGTTGCTACCGGCCGTGTCGAGCGCGGTGAGCTCAAGCTCAACGAGCCCGTCGAGATCGTCGGCATCAAGGATACCCAGAACACCGTCGTTACCGGTATCGAGATGTTCCGTAAGTCCATGGACTTCTGCGAGGCTGGCGACAACGTCGGTCTGCTGCTCCGCGGCATCAAGCGCGAGGACATCGAGCGCGGCCAGGTTCTCTGCAAGCCCGGTTCGGTTACCCCGCACACCAAGTTCACCGGCGAGATCTACGTTCTGACCAAGGAGGAGGGCGGCCGTCACACCCCGTTCTTCGATGGTTATCGTCCTCAGTTCTACTTCCGTACCACCGACGTTACCGGTACGGTCAAGCTCCCCGAGGGCACCGAGATGGCTATGCCTGGTGACCACATCACCATCGAGGGCGACCTCATCCACCCGATCGCCATGGAGGAGGGCCTGCGCTTCGCTATCCGCGAGGGTGGCCACACCGTCGGTTCGGGCATCGTCTCCACGATCATTGAGTAAATTAGCTCTCTGATAGTTGACTTAGAGAACCCGGCACTTATATGGGTGCCGGGTTCTTTTCTGCAATGGATATTGAGCCGTTGCTGGTGTCGAGAAGATCAATAATGGTCCTGGTTGCACCGTCGATTAGCTCTCGATGGCTTCATTGATGTGTTCCAAATATGAATGGATCCACCGAGAACCAATTGATTCGAGGTTTTCATTGACAGCACTTACATAGAGCTGATAAAGTACCATCTCGTGCCCGTACGGGGCGGAAATGAAAGGTTCAGGATAAATGCGTACTCTAGTTACTCTTGCGTGCACTGAGTGCAAGCGCCGCAACTATACGACCACCAAGAACAAGTCGAACATGCCTGATCGTATGGAGATCAAGAAGTATTGCCCCTGGTGCCGTCACCACACGTTGCACAAAGAGACTCGCTAGTCTCTAGTCATATACGCCAGTAGTTCAATTGGTAGAGCATCGGTCTCCAAAACCGAGTGTTGAGGGTTCGAGTCCTTCCTGGCGTGCCAGTCATTATTCCGTAAGCTCCCAATTGGGGGCTTACGGTTTACTCATGTATAAGCGCATTGCGCGGAGGTAACCCAAATGGCCAACAAGAAGAACAAGAAGAAGGCACAGCAGCAGGCGCCTGCCAATAACGCTGCCGCCAACTCCAAGGTTGAGGCCAAGAAGGCCGTTGCCAAGAAGAACGAGAAGGCTGCGAAGTCCAAGAAGAACGAGAAGCCTGGTTTCTTCGCCCGCACCAAGAAGTATTTCGCTTCGGTCAAGTCCGAGATGAAGCGTGTCACGTGGCCCGATAAGAAGGAGCTCGTGAACTACTCTGTCGTCGTTTGCGCTTCTCTGATCGTCGTCGGCGTCGTCATCGCTCTGCTCGATGCTGGCTTTGGCGAGGCTCTTGCTCTGTTCTCTGGATTGAGGGGCTAAACCATGTCTAAGCGTTGGTACGTCGTTCACACTTACTCTGGATACGAGAACCGCGTTAAGTCCGATCTCGAGCATCGCATCGAGACCATGGGCATGCAGGACCGTATCTTTGATATCGAGATTCCTATGGAGCGCGTCACCGAGATTAAAGAGGGTGGCAAGCGCGAGACCAAGGATTCTAAGATCTTCCCGGGTTATGTCCTGGTCCGCATGGAGATGGATGACGATGCTTGGACGTGCGTTCGCAACACGCCTGGCGTCACCGGTTTCCTGGGCGGCAACGGCAAGCCCGCTCCGCTTTCCCGCGACGAGTACAACAAGATGACTCGTCGTCCCGGTAAGGGCGATTCGCCCAAGCGCACCTCGGTCGATATTCAGGTCGGCACGTCCGTCCGCGTCACCGATGGCCCGCTTACCGACTTTGATGGCAAGGTCTCCGAGGTTAACACCGAGGCTGGCAAGCTCAAGGTCACGCTGATGATCTTTGGCCGCGAGACGCCGGTCGAGCTCGACTTTAACCAGGTCGCTGTCATCGCTTAAGTTTTCGTCCGTTCGCGCGAGCGTGCTTCTTCTGTGACTGCTCATCTCAGGAGTGCTTCTAACACGTGCGTGCTTACGATATAGCAAGTACTTCACACTCGTGATTCGAAAGGAATGACCATGGCTGAGAAGAAGGTTGCCAACGTCATTAAGCTCCAGATTCCTGCTGGTGCAGCTAACCCCGCTCCTCCCGTCGGCCCCGCCCTGGGCGCTGCTGGCGTGAACATCATGCAGTTCTGCCAGGCCTTTAACGCCGAGACGCAGGACAAGAAGGGCGACATCATCCCCGTTGAGATCTCTGTCTACGAGGACAAGTCCTTCTCCTTCATCACCAAGACCCCGCCGGCGGCTCATCTCATCAAGAAGGAGCTGAACCTCAAGTCTGGTTCCGCTAAGCCCCAGGCCGACAAGGTTGGTCAGCTTTCCCAGGAGCAGCTCACCAAGATCGCCGAGATCAAGATGCCGGACCTCAATGCCAACGACATTGACGCCGCCAAGAAGATTATCGCCGGTACCGCCCGTTCCATGGGCGTCACCATCGCTGAGTAGCGATTTCTTTAGGTAATGACGCGTGCTCCGACCGGGGCGCGCGTTATATGTGTGCAATAGGGCACACGATACGATGTGGGAGGGCTCACGCCCGTTTGACCACAGGAGGTAATGCACATGGCTAAGCATGGTAAGAGCTATAACGCCGCTGCCGAGAAGATCGACCGCGCCACGCTCTACACCCCCCTTCAGGCTGCCAAGCTCATCAAGGAGCTCGACACCGCCAAGTTCGACGAGACCGTCGAGGCCCACTTCCGTCTGGGCATCGATACTCGTAAGGCTGACCAGAACATCCGTGGTTCCATCTCCCTGCCCCACGGCACCGGCAAGACCGTTCGTGTTGCCGTCTTCGCCGAGGGCGAGAAGGCCCGCGAGGCTGAGGCTGCCGGCGCCGACATCATCGGTTCCGACGAGCTTGTCGCCCAGATTCAGAAGGGCGAGATCAACTTCGACGCCGCTATCGCTACGCCGAACATGATGGCCAAGGTTGGCCGCATCGGTAAGATCCTTGGTCCCCGTGGCCTCATGCCGAACCCCAAGCTCGGCACCGTGACCATGGACGTCGCCAAGATGGTCTCCGAGCTCAAGGCTGGCCGCGTTGAGTACCGCGCCGACCGCTACGGCATCTGCCACGTGCCCCTGGGCAAGAAGTCCTTCTCTGAGCAGCAGCTCGTCGAGAACTACGCTGCCCTGTACACCGAGATCCTGCGCGTCAAGCCCTCTTCTGCTAAGGGCAAGTACGTCAAGTCCATCTCCGTGTCTTCCACCATGGGCCCTGGCGTCAAGGTCGATCCCGCTATCCAGCGCGACTTCCTGGCTGAGTAACTAACAGTTACTGCCTGAGCAAAGCAAGCATTGCTAAAGAGACCCGGTTCTGCCTCGTGCAGGACCGGGTCTCTTGCTTTTGAGTCAACGAAACCACCACGAAGGGGACAGGCACCCTTGTGGTGGTTTTACTTGTGTTGTACTTTAGCGCGATGTAGTACTACCCGAGGCCGAAGGGAGCCCAACATGTTTAAGAACACGCAACAGCTCCTAGGCCTAGCGCTACTAGATTGGATAGCGCGCTAGGGTTGTAATCTCGCTATAACGATTTGTTGTACCCGGGTGCGCTATCGTCTGCCGCTTTCAGGCGTGATGAGCGACACGGGTATTTTTCTATCTCTAGGCCTTCTCTCTCCTGAAAGCCATCTGTCATAAAACGGTCAATCAGGAGGAACATATAAGCCGCAAAATCACAATCTTTGACGCCACCCTGTGCGACGGTGAGCAGTCGCCGGGCGCCAGCATGAATACCGAGGAAAAGCTCTTCATCGCCCGCCAGCTGGTGCGCATGAACGTGGACGTTATCGAGGCGGGCTTTCCCATCTCGAGTCCTGGTGACTTTCGCTCCGTACAGGAGATTGGCAAGATTGCGGGCGACCGATGCACGGTATGCGGCCTGACGCGCGCTGTCGACAGGGATATCGAAGTGGCTGCAGAGGCGCTCAAAACGGCCCAGAGGCCCCGTATCCATACAGGGCTGGGTGTGAGCACCAGTCACCTGCGCGACAAGCTCCATATGACTGAGGAAAGGGCAATTGAGTGAGCGATTCATGCCGTCAAACATGCTCGCAAGTTCGTTGACGATGTTGAGTTTTATGCCGAGGATGCCGGCCGCTCCGATCAGGAGTTTCTGGTGCGCATTATCGAGGCGGCCGTAAAGGCCGGTGCCACGGTCGTGAACATCCCCGATACGATGGGCTACAACATGCCGTGGGACTTTGGCGCCCGCATTCGTGACCTGCGCGGGCGCTGCGGGTGCGGCCGGTCAGCGTGCGGTCGACGTGATGGAGTATCGCGAGTACGAGATTGAGCGCATTGCGCGCCAGGCATTTGAGGCGGCGCGCAAACGTCGCGGCAAGGTGACGAGCGTTGATAAGCGCAACGTGCTGGAGACGAGCCGCATGTGGCGCGAGATCGTGCATCGCGTGCAAGACGAGGAGTACTCCGACGTGGAGCTTGAGGACCTGCTCGTCGACAACGCCGCCATGCAGCTCATCAGTCGACCGGCAGACTTTGACGTCGTGGTGACGGAGAACATGTTCGGCGACATCCTGTCCGATGAGGCGGCTCAGATTACCGGATCGCTTGGTATGCTTGCCTCTGCCTCGCTGGATGATGGCGTATCGCTGTTTGGGCCGAGCGCTGGCAGCGCTCCTGACATCGCGGGGCTCGGCGTGGCCAATCCGCTGGCTCAAATCTTGTCGGTGGCGATGCTGCTGACCTACGCGCTCGACATGGGCGAGCAAGCCGCGTGGATCGAGAGCGCCGTGGCGCGCGTGCTCGACGAGGGCTGGCGCACCCGTGACATCGCCGATGTCAACACCCCGGCAGATAAGATCCTGGGCACCACGACGATGGGCGACAAGGTCGTCGCCGCGCTGTAGGCGATGCCGATTCAAGCTGTCAAATATCTCAATCTGTAACATCTAAGGGGCAAAATCGTTCCTACCTGTTACAGATTGAGATTTTCGGCCGAGCATCCGTGGTCTGTCTCGATCTGTAACAGCTAACCGATTATTTGGGCCCTACCTGTTACAGATTGAGACAAACCGTTGGGACAGGTCGGACGAGTCAGCAAAACCACCACAAAGGTGCCGGTCCCCTTCGTGGTGGTTTTTAGAGCAACGAGGTGTTCCCAGCCGACCATACGGGCGGCCTTGCGCTCACGCTGCTCGATGACAGCGCATCTTTAGACGCGAAGTGCGGAACCGGGTGCATATACGAGCCGCGTAGCGTTACGAATTCATGGGAATGACCGTATCGCCAATTTGTACGCTTGCAATCTTGTCTGTGTCACAAACTTGCGAGAACGGCCAGGTCTTGTGGACATCAGTGGTGCCGTTATCCAGTTTATTTGCGAAATAGCCGCTGTGGCTGGTTGCGTCCTCAACATGACCGTCTTTGAACGTCACGATGAGGGGTATGTTGCCAACGGCATCCATAGACTCCTCCATGTTTTGAGACATCTTGCCGCTGTTGTTGTCGTGTTCGATGGAACGATCTATGTTGTAGCGGACTGAAACGCCAACGCAGGATACGGTGGCCTCTTGAATCGTCGCCTTGGTGCCGTTAAAGTTGACCGATTTGGGCGCGGGAATCGTAACGGATGTATCTTCGTAATTCAGCTGGAACTTAAGATCCCATGGGCCCGTAAGTATTTTCTTATACTCGGGAAGCTCTTTGCCAGCACGTGGCACAACGAGAGAGTTGATATGCGTGCGGACGGTCCTGCCCATAAGGCCGGGTGATTCAACGCTGAACTGTGCAAAGTATTGAATGCTGGAGTCATTGGGGTTCTTGTCAATGAGCCATGATTGGCCTTGGCCGCCATGCTCGCCATCAACGTATACGTTTCCATCGACACTTCCGGCGATAGTTCCGTTCTCGCCCGGCTCGGAAAGCTTTTTCAGGGCAGCGGGATCGTCGAACGTAAGCGTATAGGCGATGGTAACCATATCCTTGTCGCCCATGATGGCGTCGGCGGTCACGGTGACTCCGTTGTTGGAGCAGCTAGCACCGACGGGCCGGCCAATACGGTCGATGATCTCGGTTTGAGAAGCAGGTCCGTCAAAGATGTCGGAAAGCATGTCAGAAGGAAGCGGCAGGACGCCTGTTGCCATAGCCGTGCCAGCGCCTCCAATGACGATAGCGAGGACTGCCGTTACAGCGGCAATGCGAGCGACTGTTCTTACGGGATGGCGGGCGATGCGCGGCTTGCGTCGCGTGCCATTAAAGTTGCTTTGAGCGGTCGCCGCATCGCTCGAGGCGACGGACTGAGCAATCGAGTTTGCCATGTGCTGCTTCGCATTATCGGTAAACGAAATGTGCTCCAGGGCGTGGCGATAGTCATTCGAATTCGTAGTCATTGTGGTCTCCTTTCAAGGAAAGCCGAAGTGACGCACGTCCGCGGCTAAGGTGCTGGGCGGTTGCAGCTGGCGTCGCGTGAACGGCGTCTGCGATTTCCCTGATGCTCATGCCTGCGTAGTAGTGCAAAAAGATGGCGATGCGCTGTGCTTGAGGCAGGGCCGTGACAGCGGAAAGAATGGCGCAGTCGCGTTGCGCGAATTCTTGCTCGGTATGTGTTACGGGTGCGCAGAAATCGGGGAGCGAATCGAGGTCGACAACCGGGTGATTCGCGTGCGTACGGCCGATATCGCGACATGCGTTCAGTGCGACTCGGATCACCCAAGCACGTTCGTGTTCGAGCGAGTCGAACGGTTGAGTGCGTTGGAGAATCTTGATCAGCGTGTCCTGGCAGATGTCTTGAGCGTCGTCAGCGGATCCAAGGGCCGAATAGCACAATCGAAGGATGAGGTCGGAATACGTGTCGACCAAGCGCTTTGCTTCCCGCTCGATCTGATCGGCATCGCATCGGAGCGTGCTATTGCGGTTACGGCGTGCAGGCATAGTGTCACCTCCAATTGGTCGTGGTGGATATAGGGAAGGCGTCTCGCGAGGTCCCTCTACATACAACACGGTCGAGACTGCATAAGTTGACAAAAAAAGACGGCACGTGAGCGCCGTCCTTACAAAACAATGAGTGTTCTCGTTAATTACACAAGCACCGTGATGGACAGGTCGGACGAGTCAGCAAAACCACCATAAAGGTGCCTATCCCCTTCGTGGTGGTTGTTGGCAGTTACCAGGGGGTTCTGGCGGTTGAAGACTCGATTGCTTCGTGGCGTTTGAGCTCGCGGCGCATGGTTTGCGAGTTGAGCCAAGCGGCCTTCCAACCGCGCGTGGGGTAGCGCGCCTCGTCAATTTCGATCTTGGTATAGCCGCAGGCGTTGACAATCTTCGTTCCGCATGGGTGTTGGCGCTCGCGTTGAAAGTTGGGGCCGTAGCTTTGGTGCACATGCCCGTGAACCATATAGTCGGGACCCCAAGACTCAAGAGCCGCATTAAAGCACCCGAATCCTCGATGCGGCAGGTCGTCCAGGTCGCCCATGCCTGCGACGGGTGCATGGGTAAGTAGAATATCGCATCCGTCTACCAGTGCGATTTTTCGCGATAGCTTGCGCATGCGTTTTGCCATCTCGCGCTCGGTATACATGTTCGCGCCGTCGCGGTAGCGCATGGAACCGCCCAGACCCGCAATGCGAATACCTCGGTACACATATACGCTGTCCTCAACACAAATGCACCCGCCCGGTGCATGGCGCGCGTAGCGGTCGTCGTGGTTGCCACGAACGTACACAAGCGGTTTGTTGATGACAGTGACCAAAAACTCAAGATAGTCCGGATCCAGGTCGCCTGCGGATAGAATCAGGTCAACGTCCTCAAAGCGCTCCTTGCGAAAACATTCCCACAGGCAGCGCTCCTCTACATCGGCAATGGCTAGGATATTCATAGGGCACGGACCTCCGGCTCGTTATCGAGCTGCGGAATCGAGCCTATAACGTTGTCAGCCAGCCAGTTCATCTCGACAATCTGCGTACTCGGCAGGGGAGGGAAGCCCTCAATCTGAACCACGCCGTCCTGGCTGTGGAGCTCGCCGCCAAATGGGTTGATGGAGCCCTCGACAATGCCGTTGCGAAGCAGCTGCACAAGTTTACGCGTCTGATAGGGTAGGCCCGGAGCGTAGCGAATATCGATGACGCCGGAGCTCATACCGTACCAGTAGTTGACGGCGCGCACCTGCTGGTCATCGGCGGTCTCGTCCCATGTGCCGTGCAGTAGGCTGCGTACGATGAGTTCGTAGTAACGGCCCCAGTTCCATACCGGCATAGCAATACCGGTAACTTCCTTGCCGTTTACCAGACGGTGAAGCCCGTAGGCGGTGGGGTCCTCGAGAGACTTGGACATATCGGCGCCGGTCATGACGCTCACGCCTTCGCGGCACATGGCCTCGGCAAGGCCTCCGGCGGGCACATCGCCCCAGGTCAGGATAATTTGCGCACGGGGGTCGAGCAGCGAGGCGCCAATCGCAAAGGCGTTGATCTCGCTGAGTGCGCCCGAGGCGAAGACTGACGCGTGATAACCGATGCGGTGGTTGTCCGCCATGCTGGCGGCAAGGGCGCCCAGGAGAAACTTGGCCTCGTACATCTTGCCAAAGTACGATCGGACGCTTTGGTGGGGAAGGCCGATAGAGCAGTTAAGGAACCGAACCTGGGGATACTCAACCGCAGCCCTGAGCGTGTATTCCATCAGGCGGTGCGAGGTCGAGAAGATGACGTTTGCTCCATGTTTGACAGCCGTTTCCACGGCGGCGTAGAACACGTCCGGATCGTGACAGTCCTCGAACGCCTCGGTGCGCACGATACCGCCAAAGTGCTCATCGAGATACTGACGTCCTTGGTCGTGCAGGCTGTCCCAGCTCGACGTCGCACAGGGGAACTCATGGATAAAGGCGATGCGCAGGGGGTTGGCCGCCGAATAGACGGTCTTGCCCATAAAGAAGTTGAGCACGCCGGAGGTGGACTTGGCGGGTGTCTCTTGCTCATCGACGCTCGGCGCTTCGACAAGATCGACCTTGTCCTCGTCATTTTTGCCGGCAATGACCAGCTCGCGCCAAATCTTGCACAGGCGGTTTACGACGATGTCCGTCGGCGTATCCAGTAGACGGTCTTGGTTGTACACGTTGAGGTAGACGAGCATGGCGTCGGCGGGCGTAATGTCCAGGTGGTCGCCGCCTGCGCGAAGATAGGCGCGCTTAAAGAGCAGGAAGGTGTGACGTAGGTAGTCGACCTTCTTTTGAGGCCATTTTTCGACAAGATCTTGGCCGAGCATTTTGGCAAGCATCTCGTAGCTGCCCTCGCGCGAAAACTCAATCTCGTACAGGGGGCATACGTACCAAAAGGCGCAAAACTCACCGTACAGGCGGCTCTCGACGGAATCCCACTTACCGGGGTACAGACGCGTCACCTTGGCCGAGACCGTCGGAGCGTCAAGGAATTTGAGGACGCTGACACGCTTGTTGCCCTCTTGGACGTAAAAGCGGTGCATGAACTCGGTGACGATGATGGGGTCGCGGTAGCCCTCGGAGATTTGGATATCGTAGAGGTTGGACCATTTGCGGGCGAATTCGGTATTCCAGGGGAGCAGCGGCATAAAGTTACACGAAAAGGCGGACTGGCGACCTTTGGTAACCGTGCCGACGACCATTTCGAGCGGAATGTCCCGCAGGCCGATGTTCTCGCGCTGCCCGCAGGGAAGCTGGGCGACCAAGCTGTCGAGGTCCGTAAGATATGGATGCTCGCTTTGGCTGATGGCGCGACGGCGTTCCTGTTCGCCGCGCTTGCGCGCTTGACGATAGGCCTCTTCCATGGTGTCTACTCCCTTAGTCGTTTAAACAACGATATGAACCATGGTACCACGATGCGAAACCACCACAAAGGTGCCTGTCCCCTTTGCGGTGGTTTTAGGCGATGATGGGGGCGATGGCGCGGATGCAGGCGTCGGCTGCCGTAAAGGTGGTGCTGTCGTCACTGACGATAAAGATGATCTTACCCTTAATGCCAAAGTCGCCGATCTCGCTAAAGAGCACGTAGGGTTCCTTGTCAAAGCCCGAGATGGGTGAAACGGCGACCTTGGTGGCACAGGCGAGCTCGTCTGCCAGCGCATCGAGCGAGTCCCACTTTGACGTGTCCTTCACCGCGACGGGAACGACAACGCGTCCAAAGGGCATGAGGTGCACGAGTGTGTTCTTGGAGATGTTGGAGTTGGGGACGATGATGGTCTGTCCGCAGGCGTCCTCGATGGTCGTGTGGCGCCAAGTGATGTCCTGGACCACGCCCGACACGCCGCCGACCTCGATATTGTCGCCGGGCTTGATGATGCCCATAAAGGTCACTTGCATGCCGCCGATAAGGTTTGATAGCGTGTCCTGAAAGCCGAGCGAGATGGCGATGCCGCCGACGCCAAGAGCGGCGACGAGCGCGTTTGCGTTAATGCCAAAGCAGTTGTCGAGGATAAAGCTGCCGCCGATCATCCAAATGACGGCACGCGCGATGTTGATGAAGATGCTCGATGCGGGAAGCGGGTTGTCGTCTCGGTTGAGTAGGTGGCGCAGGGTCTTGGATGCCACCTTGGCGGCGATGGCGGTGACTATTACCAAGATGACGGCCCAGATGATGTTGTGGACCCAGCGCTGCTCAAAGAAATGAAGAATCGGTTCAAACAATTCCATGTAGGGAAAACCTCCTAATGATCATTCAACCATGATACCCACCAAAAGGCCCGTCCGATCACATCGGACGGGCCGATAACTTGAGATGGGGTGGCCGCGGTGGCGTAAGCTGGGCCGCCGGCGAGCACGCCGGCAAGGAGTGCGGCGGTCAAGCAAGACGGGGAAGGAGTCTTCTCATGGCAGTTTCCTTAGTTCTTAACCAGTGGTTCCTGCTGACGCTGGATTATCGACATAATATGCGAAAACCGCCGCAAGGGCGTCTGTCCCTTTGCGGCGGTTTTGACGTTTGCGCAGATAAAACCTGCCAAAATAAACCTGTCCCTTTTTGGTAGGTTTAGCTCAGCAGCATGCGGTCGTTGGCGAGCTCGCCGCCCGAGACCTCCTCGAACTTCTGCAGCAGGTCGGCGACGGTGAGCGACTTCTTCTCGTCGCCGGCCACGTCGTAGATCACATGGCCCTCGTGCATCATGATCAGACGGTTGCCCAGACGGATGGCGTCATTCATGTTGTGCGTAACCATGAGCGTGGTCAGATGGTTTTCGTCGACAATCTCCTCGGTCAGGTTGAGCACCTTAGAGGCCGTCTTGGGGTCGAGGGCCGCCGTGTGCTCGTCGAGCAGCAGCAGGCGCGGCTTGGTGAGCGTGGCCATCAGCAGGGTGAGTGCCTGGCGCTGGCCGCCCGAGAGCAGGCCGACCTTGGCGTTGAGACGCGTGTCCAGACCGAGGTCCAGGCGCTTGAGCAGTTCAACGTACTCGTCCTTCTCGGCCTTGGTGACGCCCCACGAAAGACCGCGACGCTGGCCGCGGCGCTTGGCGAGGGCCAGGTTTTCGGCAATTTGCATGTCGGCTGCGGTGCCGCGCATGGGGTCCTGGAACACACGGCCCAGGTACTTGGCGCGCTGCGACTCGCTCAGACGCGAGATGTCGGTGCCGTCGAGCTCAATAACACCCGAATCAAGCGGATACACGCCGGCGATCATATTGAGCAGCGTGGACTTGCCGGCGCCGTTGCCGCCAATCACGGTTACAAAGTCGCCATCGTTGAGGGTGAGGTCGACGTCGGTGAGCGCGCGCTTCTCGGTGACGGTGCCCTTGTTAAAGGTCTTCTTGACGTGCGAGAGCTTAAGCATCTGCCTCATCTCCCTTCGTGTAGGAGCTGCGGAGCTTATAGCGCTCCCAAACCACGGGCACGCACAGGGCCACGGCGACGATCACGGCGGAGAGCAGCTTCATGTCGTTGGCGTCCATGCCCAGTTGCAGCACGATGGCGCGGATGAGGAAGTACACCACGGAGCCAAAGACGGCGGAGGCCAGACGGACGGAGAACTGCGTGAGACCGCCGGGCAGCAGGCGGCCGAGCACCTCGCCGATGACGATGGCGGCAAGACCGATAACGATGGCGCCGGTACCCATGCCAATGTCGGCATACTTCTGGCTCTGGCAGATGAGCGCACCCGAAAGGCCAATGAGGGCGTTGGAGAGCACGAGGGCGATCATTTTGGTGGAGTTGGTGTTGACGCCTAGGGCGCGGATCATGTACTCGTTGTTGCCGGTGGCACGCAGCGCCGAGCCGATCTCGGTGCCAAAGAACCAGTACAGGATGGCGACGATGGCCACGGCCAGCACAATGCCTAGGATAATGGCAACAGTGGACTGCGGCAGGCCCGTCATGTTGCTGACGGATGAGAAGATAGTGCCCTTGGCAAGGATGGGCGTGTTGGACTTGCCCATGATGCGCAGGTTGATGGACCACAGACTGATCTGCGTAAGGATTCCGGCGAGGATTGCGGGAATCTCAAAGACGGTGGTCAAGATGCCCGTGACGGCGCCCGCGATGGCGCCGGCGCACATGCCGGCCAGCACGGCGAGCAAGGGGTCGACGTTATTGTTGACGATGAGTACGGCGCAGACACAGCCGCCGAGGGCAAAGCTGCCGTCGCAGGTCATATCGGGGATGTCGAGCAGGCGGAACGTGATAAACACGCCAAGCACCATAATGCCCCAGAGGACGCCCTGCGAAACGGCGCCCTGCAATGCAATGAGCATGCTTCATACCTCCTAGGATAGGGTTGACACGTGATTTTCCATAATAGCGGTACCAATGCATAAAAGAGCTGCGGACGGATGTTTTGTCTCATCCGAAACAAGCAGGGCGAACGCCGGTCTTTAGCGTTCGCCCCAAGGACTCAGATATTGAATAACGCGGCTGTGGCGCGCGTGCGGGCCCTAGACGCGTTACCGCGCATGGCGCTACTCGTCCAGAGCGGAAAGGTCGATGCCCAGGGCCTCGGCCGTCTCGTCGTTCTTGACGACGACCAGGTCCTTGCTCGAGAGGTGCTTGATCGGCATATCCTCGGGCTTGGCCTCGCCCTTCAGGATCTTAACGGCCATCTCGCCCGCGGCGTAGCCCAGGTCCTTATAGTTGATGGAGAGGGTGAACAGGCCGCCGGCCATGCACATACCCTCCTCGCCGGTCACGAAGGGGAGCTTATTCTCCTTGCAGATCTGGCCCACCTGCGAGGCACCCGCGGCAATCGTGTTGTCGGTGGGGGAGTACAGCGCGTCGACCTTGCCCACGGCGGACTCGACGACGGACTGAATCTCGTTGGAGCTCGAGACGGTGAAATCGGTGTACTCGAGGCCCAGCTTGTCGAGTTCCTTCTTGGCGGCCTTGATCTGGACGTCGGAGTTGGACTCAGCGGTGCAGTAGAGCAAGCCGACCTTCTTAACGTCGGGCAGGACCTTCTGCATCATCTCGAGCTGCTCGGCGACCGGGGTGAGGTCGGAGGCGCCCGTGACGTTGGTGCCGGGCTTGTCGTTGTCCTGGACCAGGCCGGAGGCGGCGTAGTCGGTGATGGCGCAGCCCACGATGGGGATATCGGCCGTGGCACCGGCGGCAGCCTGCGCGGCGGGCGTGGCGATGGCATAAATCAGGTTGACGTTGTCGCCCACAAACTTGTCGGCAATGGACTTACACGTGGACTGGTCGTTCTGGGCGTTCTTCTGGTCGATCTTGACCTTAAGGCCGCTCTCCTTGATGGCCTTGACAAAGCCGTCGTTGGCGGCATCGAGTGCGGAGTGCTCGGTGAGTTGCAGAACGCCGATGGTGTAGTCGGAACCGGCGGCAGCAGAGCCGGAACCAGAGTTGCCGCCGCATCCGGCGAGCGGGGCGAGCGCGAGCAGACCGGCGGAGACCAGAAGGCTCCTGCGGCTGATGGTGATGTCCTTCATATCATTACCCCCAGTATAAAAATGGCTGGAAACACTGCACTGGGACAAAGTGCAAGTGGAACTATAGTAGCGCTGATGTCCATTTTTACAACAGCCTGGCGGGTTTTTTAATACAGAATCGGATGGGCGGTACGGGTAGTCGAATGGGCGGCGGAGGGTCTTATGCGGCGGAGGAGGCATCGTCCTCGTCCAGGACGGCGAAGAGCTTCTTGCCGTCAAGGAGACGTGTGGTGACGTTTCTCATGCGGCCGATCTCAACGGTACGCAGCGTGTCGTCGGCGCCTCGCGCGTCATAGACCGTTCCCAGCAAATATGAGATGCCGTCTCGTTGCTTGATGGCAAAGGGCCGGAGTGTCATCCGCGCCACTTCGACCTCTCCGCGTGCCGTGACACTCGAAATATCAAAACTCACCGTGGTTCCGTGGTCGATGGCCTGCTCGATGAGCTCGCAGGCATCGATGCGCTTGACGGGCGTGCGTGTGGCCTTGGTGGATTTGTCGCCTGCGCTTGGAGCAGGCTCGGGTGCATCGAGGTAGCCGCGAACGTCGGCACTCGCCATGGCGACCAGGTGCTGCGCTATGCTCTTTCGAATGGCGATGGGCGTGGAGCGGTTGCGCATGACCATGCCGTGGAGCCGGATGATCTCTTCGTCGGTGAGCGGACGGGTCAAGAGTCGATAGCCAACGCCGCGCTTGTACTCAATTTCGTATCCGGCATGGCGAAGTGCGGAGATGGCGGTGTAGATGCTGCGCCGTGCCGCCGAGATGGGCATGCGGGCGGGGTCGTCGGGATGGGCGAGACGCCGGATCAACTCATCGGAAAGCATGGCCTTGTCCTCGCCGGTGTTTTCGCTTAATAGTTGCAGGATGCGAACGGCGCGATAGGCTGCCATCGAGGCGGCGCCCCTCGTCGTGGTCTCGTAAGTTTCAACAGCGGTTTCGGTCATGGCGTCCACGTCCTTTCCGTTTTGGGTGGCGACGGTATGGAGCCTAGGGCGCGGGGCTTTCCCAGGGGTGCAGGACGCTCCGGGCGGTCGGTAGTCGTCGGCAAGCGGCGGGTCGAGTTTTCAACAGCCCTGCTCAACTGACCAAAATCTTGCCAAAAGCTTGACGGATACTGTTGAAAAAAGCGCCCCTCGGCTTGCCGAGAGGCGCTGGCGTGATGCGCTGGAACGCGTTTGGTGGCGCTGTGGCGATTAGAAGTCGGCGTTGCCCACGGTGCGCGGGTGCGGCAGGACGTCGCGGATGTTGCCCACGCCGGTCAGATACATGACCAGGCGCTCGAAGCCCAAGCCGTAGCCGGCGTGCTTGCAGGAACCGTAGCGGCGCAGGTCAAGGTAGTACTTGTACTGCTCGGGATTCATGCCCAGGTCCTTGATGCGGGCCTCGAGCAGATCCAGGCGCTCCTCGCGCTGGGAGCCGCCGATAATCTCGCCGATACCGGGAACCAGGCAGTCGGCGGCGGCGACGGTCTTGCCGTCCTCGTTCATGCGCATGTAGAACGCCTTGATCTCGGCCGGGTAGTCGGTTACGAAGGTCGGTCGCTTAAAGTGCTCCTCGGTCAGGAAACGCTCGTGCTCGGTCTGCAGGTCGATGCCCCAGCTGACGGGGTAATCAAACTGGTGGCCAGCAGCGACTGCCTGCTCCAGGATTTCGACAGCCTCGGTGTAGGTAACGCGGGCAAAGTCGGAGTTTGCCACATGGTCCAGGCGCTCGATCAGGCCCTTGTCCACAAACTTGTTGAGCATATTGAGCTCGTCGGGGCAGGTGGCCATAACGTCCTTAAGGACGTACTTGAGCATGGCCTCGGCGTTATCCATGTAGTCGTTCAGGTCGGCAAAGGCCATCTCGGGCTCGATCATCCAAAACTCGGCGGCGTGGCGCGTGGTGTTGGAGTTTTCGGCGCGGAAGGTGGGGCCAAAGGTGTACACGTCGCCAAAGGCCATGGCAAAGTTCTCGGCATTGAGCTGGCCGGACACGGTAAGGCTCGCGTGCTTGCCAAAGAAGTCCTGGCTCCAGTCGACCTCGCCGGACTCGGTGAGGGGCGGATTTTTGGGGTCGAGCGTGGTCACGCGGAACATCTCGCCGGCGCCCTCGCAGTCACTCGTGGTGATGATGGGGGTGTTGACGTAGACAAAGCCCTGCTCCTGGAAGAAGCGGTGGATGGCGGCAGCCGCGACAGAACGGATGCGGAACACGGCGCGGAACAGGTTGGTGCGCGGGCGCAGGTGCTGCTGGGTGCGCAGGAACTCGACGGTTGCGCGCTTCTTCTGCAGCGGGTAATCCGGGGCGCTGACGCCCTCGACCTCGATGGAGGTGGCAGAAAGCTCGAAGGGCTGGGGCGCATCGGGGGTCAGCTTGACGGTGCCGGTGCAAATGAGTGCGGCCGAGACGTTTTGATGGGCGATCTCGTCGTAGTTGTCGAGTGCCTCGCGGTTCATGACGACCTGCAGGTCGCGGAAGCAGCTGCCGTCGTTGAGCGTAACAAAGCCAAAGTTCTTCATGTCGCGGATGGACTTGACCCAGCCGGCGACGGTGACGGTCTGGCCGCCAAGCGACTCGGCATCGGCGTAAAGCTGCGCGATTTTGGTGCGGTTCACGTATCCTCCCATAACGGTTGAATGATAGTTATCCATACAGTTCGATATTCTAGCAGCTCGGCTCATTTGGGCTATACAGATAAGGCATTGGCGGGATGGTTTTTCAAACGAAAAGCGCCCACGGCAAATGCTCGTGGGCGCTTTTCGTGTTGCCTTTTGGCTGTGTGGCGCGGGGCCTGGCTACTTGGTCTTGGCTACCAGCAGCGGGTCGCCCAGCTTGACGAGCGGGTTGCCGCCGATAAGCGTTCCGGACTCGCCGACATGGTCGATGCTCTTAAGACGATCGAGCTCGGAGATGATGACGGTCACGATGTCCTCGTGGCCGGCGGCCTTGATGGCCTCGCGATCGAAGCTGATGAGCGGCTGGCCGGCCTTGACCGTGTCACCCATCTCGACAAAGCGGGCAAAACCCTTGCCGTTCATTTCCACGGTGCCCAGGCCAACATGGATGAACACGCGAAGACCGTCCTCGGTGATCATGCCGATGGAGTGGTTGGTGACGGTGGTGGCGCCGATACGGCCGTTAGCGGGGGCGTAAATGGTGCCGGTAATGGGCTCGATGCCGTAGCCCTGGCCGAGCATGCCCGAGGCGATGGTCTCGTCGGGAACCTCACCCAGATTGACGAGCACGCCGTTGACAGGAGCGTAGATGACGCCTTCGCGGGTGGCGAAGCTTGCTGCGGGCGGAACGGACGCCTCGCCCGACGAAGTGAACGTGGACTTGAGCGAATCGAGCAGACCCATAGATGCCTCCAACGTATCAGGCGCGCATGTTGCACGCGTGTGGTTTGCCGGAAACGTTTCGTACGTGTTTCCCAGCACGGTCAGCGCTCCTATTTTACGCTGTCCAACGATACCTCTGAACAGCGATTTTGTGATATATCAGTTGAAGGCCAACTTATTGCGGGGGTGTTTCTGCGCCGCGGGCTCAAGTGGGGTACGCTAAGGTGCGAAAAACGAGTGCGCACGAATCGCACGGAGGGAGCACCTATGATTATTGAGAACCATGCGCTGTGGGGCGAGGAGCCGACCGAGGATTATCCGGCGACGTTTACGTATCTGGGTGCCGAGCCGCTGCCCGACAAGCCCAATGGCCGCCGCCCCGCGGTGATCATCTGCGGCGGAGGCGGGTTTACGCATATCGCTCCGCACGAGCAGGACCCGGTGGCGTTTGCGTTTTTGGACCGCGGCTACCAGGCCTTTGTGCTCAACTATGTGACGAGCGCCACGGGCGACGTGAGTTTTCCGCACCCGCAGGCGGACCTCGCCAAGATGGTCGCTACCGTGCGCGCCAACGCCGACGAGTGGCATGTCGATCCCAAGCGCGTGTGCATCGTGGGTTTCTCGGCGGGCGGCATGATCTGCGCCTCGTTGGCAACGCAGTGGAAGACCGGACCTTTCGCGGGCCTTGCCGGGGCTCGTCCGGAGGATATTCGTCCCGACGCCGTGGTGCTGGGCTATCCGTTGCTCGACCTTGCCTATGTGCGCGATATGCAGACGCGCGACCCGCGCATCGACCTGCGCGTGCCCAAGACGGGTGGCAAGACGGGGCGCGATTTGCTCAACGACTATCTGTCGATGGTGACGGGCGGCGAGGCGACCGATGAGCACCTGGCCGACATTTGCCCTACCACGCACGTTTCGCGCCAGATGCCTCCGACCTTTGTGTGGGGCGTTTCGGACGACAAGACGGCGCCGATTGCGCAGGTCTATCCGTTTGCGCAGCGCATGGCCGAGGAAGGGGTCGCATGCGAGATGCACGTCTTTGACCAGGGTGGCCACGGCCTTTCGCTCGGCAACGCCAATACCGCGGTCGACAACGAGGACAAGCAAGTGGCAGTCCGTCCTTGGATCCGCCTGGCCTTCCGCTTCCTGGAGCGCCATATGTAAAAGTAGACTACTTGCCCGTTTCAAAAAGTCTGCTTAGAGGAGGAACCATGCTTGAGGGTACGTATGTGGTTTCGGCCCAGACGCCGGTGGGGAGTAGACGCGGCGAGGTGACGTTTTCACATGGGGTGAACGGCGCGCTCAGGGCAGTACTAAACGTCAGGGGTCTCAATATCGCTCTCTCGAGTGCCCGTGCTGAGGGCGATTTCTTTGAGCTCTTGGGTACTATCTCCCACGTCTTGATGGGCAAGGCGCCCTTTACATGCACGGGGTCGGTCGAGGGTGATCGACTCACTGCTACCGCGCGGTCGGGTTCCGTTTCGATCTCGCTGAGCGGTATGCGTAAAGAGCCTTCGGGGCGCACCGCATAAAGTTTGCGCAGGTAAACATCGGTATTTGACTTTATAAAATAGTTCAGAGCGCTATCATTTGTCGTTACGAGTTGGTTAACCCCGGTAAACGGTTAACCGCGTCTAACGAAAGGATGAGCGCGTGAAGCTCGATACACTCGAGATTGGAAAGGACGCCGTTGTCGCATCGGTGACATCCGACGACCAGGCGCTCCGTCAGCATATTTTGGACATGGGCCTGACGCCGGGCACCGAAGTCACCATGATGAAGTACGCCCCCATGGGCGACCCGCTCGAGATTCGCCTGCGTGGCTACGAGTTGACGCTGCGCAAGGACGATGCCGCTCGCATCGAGCTCGTGGGTATTCACGACACCGATACAGGTCCGCGCGCTAACGCCGCAATCGGCACGACGGAGCATCCGGCCCTGGGCGAGGGGACGTATTCGCCCCGTGCGGCAAAAACGGCCGTGCCCGAGGGCGCACCGCTGCACTTTGCCCTCGCTGGCAACCAAAACTGCGGCAAGACCACGTTATTCAACCAGCTTACGGGCTCCAACCAGCACGTCGGTAACTTTCCCGGCGTGACGGTCGACCGCAAGGACGGCACCATCCGTAACCATCCCGAGGCAAGCGTTACCGACCTGCCCGGCATCTATTCGCTGTCTCCGTACACGGGCGAAGAGATCGTCAGTCGCCAATTTATCCTGGACGAAAACCCCGACGCCATCATCGACATCATCGACGCTACTAATATCGAACGCAACCTGTACCTGACGCTGCAGCTTATGGAGCTCGACCGCCCCATGGTCATCGCGCTCAACATGATGGACGAGGTGACGGCCAACGGCGGCGCCGTGGACGTCAACCTGCTCGAGAGCCTGTTGGGCGTGCCTGTTGTCCCCATTAGCGCTGCCCGCAACGAGGGTATCGGCGAGCTGGTGGATCATGCCTTGCACGTGGCACGGTTCCGCGAGCGCCCCGGTCGCCTGGACTTCTGTGCGCCCGATGGCTCGGACGGCGGTGCACTGCATCGCTGCATCCACGGTATTGCCAACCTGATCGAGGACCATGCCGTGACGGCGCACATTCCGGTGCGTTTTGCGGCGACCAAGCTGGTTGAAGGCGACGAGCTGGTGACCGAGGCGCTTCACTTGGATCGCAATGAGCTCGACGCTATCGAGCACATCATTACCCAGATGGAGGGCGAAGCCGGCACCGACCGTCTGTCCGCGCTGGCCGATATGCGCTTTAGCTTTATCGGCGACGTGTGCGGGCGTTGCGTCGTCAAGCCGCACGAGAGCCGCGAGCACGTGCGCTCCGTCAAGATCGACCGCATCCTGACGGGTCGCTACACAGCCATTCCGGCGTTTCTGGTGATCATGGGCCTCGTCTTTTGGCTGACGTTTGGCGTGATCGGCGCGGCGTTGCAGGGACTCATGGAGGACGGCATCGCTGCCGTCATCGCCTCGGCCGATGCGGGCCTCAAGGCGTTCGGCACCAACGACGTGGTACGCTCGCTGGCTGTCGACGGCGTGCTTACGGGCGTGGGCAGCGTGCTGACCTTCCTGCCGATTATCGTCGTGCTCTTTTTGTTCCTCTCCATTCTGGAAGACTCCGGCTACATGGCGCGCGTGGCCTTTGTCATGGATAAAGTGCTGCGTCGCTTTGGCCTGTCGGGCCGCAGCTTCGTGCCTATGCTCGTCGGTTTTGGCTGCACCGTGCCGGCTATCATGTCAACCCGTACGCTCCCATCCGAGCACGACCGCAAGATGACCGTCATGCTCACGCCGTTCATGAGCTGTTCGGCCAAGTTGCCGGTCTACGGTCTGCTGTGCGGGGCGTTTTTCCCGCAGGCGACGGTTCCCGCCATGGTCTCGCTCTATTTGATTGGCATTGCGGTCGGTTGCATCGCGGCTTTGGTGCTCAATCGCACGGCATTTAAGGGTGACCCGGTGCCGTTTATCATGGAGCTTCCCAATTACCGTCTGCCGAGCGTCAAGACGACGGTGATGCTGGCATGGGATAAGGCCAAGGACTTTATTACCAAGGCCTTCACCATTATCTTTGCCGCCACCGTGGTCATCTGGTTCCTCCAGACGTTCGATATTCGCTTTAACGTGGTCGCCGATCAGTCGCAAAGCCTGCTTGCCAGTTTGGGTAGCATCATCGCGCCGGTGCTGGCGCCGCTCGGCTTTGGCGACTGGCGTGCGTCGACGGCTCTCGTCACCGGACTTATCGCCAAGGAGAGTGTCATCTCGACCCTCACGGTGCTTCTGGGCGCAACCTCGCCCGCTGCACTGTCGACTATGTTCTCGCCGTTCACCGCCTATGTGTTCCTGGTCTTTACGCTGCTGTACCCGCCCTGCGTGGCGGCCATCGGCGCCGTCAAGAGCGAGCTGGGCGCGCGCTACGCCGTGGCCGTGTTCGCGTTCCAAGTGACGGTTGCCTGGATTGTGGCGTTTGTCGTGCATTCGGCAGGCATATTGCTGGGGTTGGCTTAGTTATTTATTGATGGCGCAACCTCTGTGTATTGAGTTGATTACGGCCCCGCATCTGTTGCTGACGGATGCGGGGCCGTTGCTATATAATCGCCCATCGCTCAAGACAATCGGAGAGGGTTCCTACATGACTCAGGCAAGACAAGATGGCATCTCGCTCAAGCAGTGGCTCCCGCTTATCGGGCTCGCCTGCTGTGCGTTCGTATTCAACACGTCGGAATTCATGCCCATTGGCCTTCTGATTGATATTGCCGCATCGTTCTCGCTCACCGAGGCCCAGGCAGGCATCATGATCTCGGTCTATGCTTGGGGCGTCATGCTGCTGTCGCTGCCGCTCATGGTGTTTGCCTCACGTTTTGAGTTCAAACGGATGCTGTTGGGCGTGCTTGCCGTGTTTTCGCTGGGCCAGTTCCTGTCCGCCGTGGCGCCCACCTATCCTATTTTGGTCTGCGCGCGCCTGGTGGTCGCCTGCGCGCATGCCGTGTTCTGGTCGGTCGCCTCGATCATGGCTTCGCGCCTGGTCGACACCCGCCATGGGGCGCTCGCCATCAGCATAATCGCCACGGGCTCGTCCATCGCGCAGATTTTTGGCCTGCCGATCGGCCGCGCCATCGGGCTGGCCGTGGGCTGGCGCATGACATTCGCCGTGGTCGGTGCCTTCTCTGCCGCCGCGGTGGTGTACCAAGCCGCGGTGTTTCCGGCTATGCCGGCGGGTGAGCGCTTTACCGTCAAACAGTTGCCCGTGCTGCTCAAGAACCCGTTCCTGATCGCGCTCTACGCGGTCACGGTCTTTATGGCAACCGGCTATTATGCGGGTTACAGCTATATCGAGCCGTTCCTGGCGCAGGTCGCGCACGTCGACGCAAGCGCTATTACCATGACGCTGACGGCGTTCGGCTGCTCTGGTCTGCTCGGAAGCTGGCTGTTCGGCCGTCTGTTCGATGGGCATCGCTTCCCGTTCTTGGCTATCACGCTCTCCGGCGTGCCGGTGGCTCTGCTGCTCATGGGTCCGGTTGCACCGTCGCTCGTCGCCGTTCTCGCTGTTTGCGCGCTATGGGGCTGCTGCGCCACGGCCTTTAACGTGGCGTTTCAGGCCGAGCTCATCAAGTACACACCGGCGGATTCGTCGGCCGTCGCCATGTCGATCTTCTCGGGCCTGTTCAATCTGGGTATCGGCACGGGCACCGCAATCGGTGGCGCCGTGGTTTCGGGTCCCGGTATCGCTTGGATTGGCTTCGCGGGCGGGGCGATTACCGTCGTGGGCGTCATCCTCGCCATCACGGTGCTGTTCCCGGCCATACGCCGCGCAAAGCCCGTCGCCTAATCACGTCCCCTCATCAGCTGCGGTGGAATAGCTCCTGTTTAAGGCCCCTGAAGGTCCAAGCAGGAATTATTTCACCGCAACTTATTTTGGGGGAGGGGATACGCGGCGGGCATACAATGGATGTCGTTGCGTGAAAGCTTGCCGGGAGGTTGCTATGTGGGCATACGAGACGACGTTCTATCAGATCTATCCGCTGGGCTTTTGCGGAGCTCCGCGCGAAAACGCCGCGCCCGTTGCCGAGGATGAGCTCGCCCAGGCTGCCAACGCTGCGCCCAACCCCGATGCGCCCATCATGAAGATCGCCCAATGGGCCGACTACCTGCAAAAACTCGGTATTGGCGCTGTGCTGATTAACCCGCCGCTCGAGTCTGATAGCCACGGCTACGATACGCGCAGCCTGCGCCATATCGACCGCCGCCTGGGCGGGGATGCCGATTTTGCCGCCGTATGCGAGACGCTGCACGCCCATGGCATCCGCGTGGTGCTCGATGCCGTCTTCAACCATGTGGGCCGTGGCTTTTGGGCCTTCCGCGATGTGCAGGAGCGTAAGTGGGACTCGCCGTACAAGGATTGGTTCCACATCAGCTTTGACGGCGATTCCTGCTATGGCGACGGCTTTTGGTACGAGGGCTGGGAAGGCCATTTTGAGCTCGTGAAGCTCAACCTGCAAAACCCCGCCGTGGTCGATTACCTGCTCGAGTCCGTGCGCCGCTGGGCCGAGGTCTTTGGCGTCGACGGTCTGCGCCTGGACGTTGCCTATATGCTCGACCGCGACTTTATGCGTCGCCTGCACGCCTTTACCCGTGAGCTCAAGCCCGACTTTGTGCTGATCGGCGAGACGCTTCACGGTGACTACAACCAGATCGTCAACGACGAGATGCTCGACTCCTGCACCAACTACGAGTGCTACAAGGGCCTGTACTCCAGCTTTAACTCGGTCAATATGTTCGAGATCGCGCATTCGCTGCATCGCCAGTTTGGCGGCGATCCGTGGTGCATCTACCGCGGCAAGCACCTGCTGTCGTTTGTCGACAACCACGACGTGCCGCGCCTGGCAAGCATCCTCACCGACAAGTCGTGCCTGCGTCCCGTCTATGGCATGCTCTTTGGCATGCCGGGCATTCCGTGCGTCTACTATGGCAGCGAGTGGGGGATTGCCGGCGAAAAGGGCGGCCCCGATGGTGACTGGGCGCTGCGACCTGCGCTCGATGAGCCTGCGCCCAACGAGCTGACGGCGTTCATCACGCAGCTTGCGCACCTTCGCTCGGCCGATGACGCGGCGGCCTGTGCTCTCAACTACGGTGCCTATCGCAACGTGGTGATCCAGAACAAGCAGCTGCTGTTCGAGCGCGCCTGTGATGACGCGACGGTGCTCGTGGCGGTGAGCGCCGTGGGCGAGCCTTACACCTTTGGCGCCGGCGAGCTCAACGGGTCCTTTGTCGACCTGCTTACCGACGGTGCACCTGCGGTTGAGCTTGCGGGCACGCTTGAGCTTGCACCCTACGAGGTGCGCTATCTGTTGAGAGCCTAGCCCATGGCCGTGTCTGACGAGGACTATCAACATATTGAGCATGGGTTTGAGCCTGTGTTCGACCAGCGCTCGCGCGTTTTGGTGCTGGGGTCGTTTCCCTCGGTGCTCTCGCGTGCAAATGCCTTTTATTACGGCAACCCTCAGAATCGCTTTTGGCGTGTGATGGCTGCGTGCCTCGGTGTGCCTGTGCCGCCCAACGAGGGCGATCCTTTGGCAAGCGGTGAGCCCGCGACGCTCGATGCCTCCATTGCTGCCAAGCGATCTATGCTGCTGAACGGCGGCGTGGGCCTGTGGGATGTGATCGAGAGTTGCGACATTAAGGGCTCGAGCGACGCGAGCATTCGCAACGTTGTGCCGGCACATATCGAGCGCATTACCGATGCCGCGCCGATCGAGGTCGTTGTCTGTAACGGCGGTACGGCAGGGCGACTCTACAAACGCTACTTGCAAGATCGGACGGGGTTGCCCGCCGTCGTCCTGCCCTCGACAAGTCCTGCCAATGCCGCCTGGCGACTGGAGCGTCTTGTCGAGCGTTGGCACGAAGCCGTTGACTGGGCTGTTATTTAATTTAGATTTTTGTTTGAGCGTGGGCGCCCAGACGTTTCAGAACGCCTCGCCAGATCGGCGCGGGCACGGCTGGCTCGGCGCAAACCATGCCGTCGGCGTCGACGTTGGCGGCATTGCCGCCGCCAAGTCGCTGTGCATGCTCGACGGAGCAGCCCATGCGCACGGCGCCCACGAGCTTGTCCATGGCCTCCGAAAACGGTCGCCGCAAGAGTCCCATGCGCGGGGAATGGCGAAGCGCTGCGATGCCGCTGCCGGCGCAGATGGCAACGCCGCCACACCACAATTGGTCATGGCGCTCACATGCCTTGTGCAGGCGAACGGCGGTCCCACGCGCCTGCTCAGTGCCCTCTTGTGCGGCTCGAATCGCGGCATAGACGCGCGTTCCCGTACCGCCAAAGCGCTCAAGCGCCTGCTCGATAGCAGTCAACGTCTCATCGTCAGCCACATCTTCAATGGCCAGCACGATGCCATCGGCAACGCTGCCGGCGTCATTTGCCTTCAAGTCGACCGGGCGGGGGAGTGCGGTGCCGGAAAGTTGAGCATAGGCGGCGATGGCATCCTGCAGGTCCCAGAGCAAAAAATCAAGATCGGCGCTATTGGGAATACTGATATACGCAATGGTGTGCAGTGTTTTTGGTAAGTCGCCGCGCGCGGTCGTCTCCATGCCATCTCCTTTCCGGCTCGTTTCCGTTTAGGTTACACCGTCTGGTGGCGCCCCGCCGCGCTATCCTAGTGCAACCCTTACGAAAGGAACGCCATGCGTCTGCCCATGAATACCTCGCTTGCCATGCTCAAGCCCTCCGGTATCCGCCGGATTAACGCGCTCGCCGCCCAGCATCCGGGGTGTATCGCGCTCGCGCTCGGCGAGCCCGATTTTCCCACGCCCGATGTGATTAGCGCCGAGGTGACCGCCGCGCTGGACCGCGGTGACACGCACTATCCGCCCAACAACGGTCGCCCCGCCCTGCGTGATGCACTGTCCGAATATATGGATGACGCGGGCCTGGCGTTTTCCGCCGATGAGGTCATCCTGACCGACGGCGCGACCGAGGCACTGTCGGCAACATTTATGGCTATGCTCAACCCCGGCGACGAGGTCATCATCCCCACGCCGGCCTTTGGCCTGTACGAGAGCATCGTCGTGGCCAATCACGCCAAGGCTGTCTTTTTGGATACGGAGCCTGCGCAATTCCAGATTGACGAGGATGCGCTTCGCGCCTGTGTGACCCCGGCGACCAAGGCCATCGTCATCTGCTCGCCCAACAATCCCACGGGTTGCATCCTCGACACGGCATCGCTCGACGCCGTGGCGCGCGTGGCAGAGCAGGCGGGCATCTACGTAGTCTGCGACGACGTATACAACCGTCTGGTCTATGTGGATGGCTACGAGCGCTTTGCCCAGCGCCACCCGGAGCTGCGCGACCAGACGGTGGTCATCGAGAGCTTCTCCAAGCCCTGGGCCATGACCGGCTGGCGCTTGGGCTGGCTCGCAGCGGCAGCCCCCGTCATCGCCGAGATCGCAAAGGCTCACCAATACTTAGTATCGAGTGCTGTCTCCTTCGAAATGGACGCCGCAGCCCGAGCCCTCACCGTCGACCCAACCCCCATGCTCAAAGTCTACCGAGCCCGCCGCGAACGCGTACTCGCAGCCTTAGACGCCATGGGCCTGGACGTCGTGGAGCCCGCAGGAGCCTTCTACACTTTCCCGAGCATCAAACAATTCGGCCTAACAAGCGAAGACTTCTGCATCAAAGCCATCAAAGAGGCAAACGTAGCCCTGGTTCCGGGCGACTGTTTCGGCACCGAAGGCCACATCCGCCTAAGCTACTGCGTCTCCGACAAAGACCTAGACGAAGGTCTCCACCGCCTATCCACCTTCGTCTCAACCCTATAGCCATCAGGGACGCAACATATCAGCCCACCGACTTAAGGCTTATGAGTGGGGGGCGCCGGCCAACGGGAAACCGGGCTGCCCCAAAGTCACCGCAGGCCGCGCCGCCGAAGGCCAGGCGCAAGGTTTTCGTAGATTCCGCACGAGCCGAAGAGCACTTAATGTGCTCTTCGTGCGAGCCCAGGACCTGACCGAGCGAAAACCTTGCGCCTGGCCTTCGGCGGCGCGGCCGGATGGTGGAATTGTGTGCAGCCCGGTTTCCCGTTGACCGACGCCGGGGTCCCCGCCATAATACTTTCGGTTCACGCACGAATCCGCTGCCAGAGACAGCCGGTGCAAACGGGCATCGCCCGCGAGCTTAATGGGATATCCCGCCAGCCGAGGTGGTCGAGTAGATATGTCTTCTCGCCCCCGTCGCTCATGCAGCGCGGGGGCTTTCTTTTTGGACATGCCCCCGTCACGTCCTTGTGGCGGACCGTGCCCGGAAAGAATTCGAGGAGGTGTAATTCATGCCCCAGCAGTACAAAATCGACAAGGTTGCAGAGATCGAGTCCCGTATCGCCGAGAACGCCGGTCTGTTCGTCGTCAACTACAACGGTCTGACGGTTAAGCAGGCTCAGGAGCTGCGTCATCAGCTTCGCGAGTGCGGCGCCGAGATGAAGGTCTACAAGAACAACCTGGTCAAGATCGCTCTCAAGAACCAGGAACAGCCCGAGCTCGACGAGATCCTCGCCGGCCCCGTCGCTTATGTGTTCTACGAGTCCGAGCCGGTCGAGGCCGCTAAGGCCCTTAAGGACTTCTCTGCTAAGTCCAAGGGCGTCCTTGAGATCAAGGGCGGTATCTCCGACGGCAAGGCCGTTTCCGCTGATGATGTTAAGGCTATCGCCGAGCTGCCCACCAAGGATCAGCTTCTCGGCCAGATCGCCGGTCTCATCTCCGGTTTCGCTCGCGACATCGCTGTCTGCGTCAACGGCGTTTCCTCTGGTCTCGCTCGTTCGATCCAGCAGGTCTCCGAGCAGAAGGCAGCCTAGTCGCTGTTTTCACCCGCGGCGGCAACGCCGCACCCCTGGCGCATTCGCGCCGTGTTTTAACTGATCTCCGTGCACAGACACGGAAACCGAAAGGACTTAGAAATGGCTAAGCTTACCACCGATGAGATCATCGATGCTCTTAAGGAAATGACCCTTCTCGAGGCTTCCGAGCTCGTTAAGGCTATCGAGGACACCTTCGGCGTTTCCGCCGCTGCTCCTGCCGCTGTTGTCGCCGCTCCCGCTGCTGGCGCTGCTGAGGCCGAGGAGAAGACCGAGTTTGACGTCGTGCTCGAGGGCTTCGGCGACAACAAGATCCAGGTCATCAAGGCCGTCCGTGAGCTCACCAACCTTGGCCTGAAGGAGGCCAAGGAGGTCGTCGAGGGCGCTCCCAAGGCTGTTCTCGAGGGTGCCAAGAAGGAGGACGCCGAGGCTGCCAAGGAGAAGCTCGAGGCTGCTGGCGCTGCTGTCACCCTCAAGTAATCAGGCTTTCTCGCCAGATTTCTTTGCAGACGGGGTTCGCATTGCGAGCCCCGTCTTTTTTGTTTTTCGGTCCCTCGGCATCGGTTGCTCAAACTGCCATGTTCTGTGATTTGCGTCGTATCGGGTGCCCTGCCGTTGGGCAATAAAATTGCACCATTCGAGCAATAATTTGCGTTGACCTGCTGAAGAATTGTCTCTGCCTTGTAGCGACATATAGTTCCAGCGGTAAGATGCTTGGGTATCGCAATTTGGTCTGCGGCTGTGTGCCGCACGCATGGGGCGCTTTTGCGCCTGCGAAAGGATCTTTGAATAACATGAAGGCAATCATCCCCGCCGCCGGTCTTGGCACGCGTTTTCTGCCTGGCACCAAGTGCACGCCCAAAGAGATGCTGCCGGTGCTCGACAAGCCCGTCATTCAGTACGTCGTCGAGGAGGCACTCGACCCCGAGGAGGTCGACGACGCCATCATCGTTACTTCTCCCGGCAAGCCCGAGCTGCTGAACTACTTCCAGCCCGACCGTTCGCTCGAGAACCTGCTGCGCGAGCGCGGCAAGAACGCCTATGCCGATGCCGTCGCCCACGCTGGCGGTATGCCGGTCGACTTCCGTTATCAGTACGAGCCCAAGGGCCTCGGCCATGCTATTCGCTCTGCTGCCGACGCCGTGGCAGGGGAGAACTTCCTGGTTCTTCTGGGCGACTACGTTGTGCCTAACCGCGATATCTGCGACAAGATGCTCGCCGTTTCCAAGGAGCACGGTGGCGCTTCGGTTATCGCCGTCGCTGCTTGCTCGCCCGAGGAAGTCAGCCGCTACGGCGTTATCGCCGGCGAGCGCGTCGGTTCGCTCGAGGGCGCCGAGGACGTTGCCGATGCCGAGCCGGGCGCTGTCTGGCGTATCGGCGGTCTGGTTGAGAAGCCCGCTCCCGAGGCTGCTCCGTCCAACCTGTACATCGTCGGTCGCTACCTGCTGAGCCCGCTGGTCATGGACCTGCTGGCAGATCAGCAGGCCGGCAAGGGCGGCGAGATCCAGCTCACCGACGCCATGGCCCGTTCGCTCGACCGCGAGGCCATGTATGCGGTCGTCATCGACCCGCTGTCGGGCTACGACACCGGCACTCCCTCTGGCTGGATGGCCACCAACGCCCTCATGGCTGCAAGCGACCCCCGCTTTGCCGATGCCTTCTGGGACGCTATCGACGAGCGCGGCGGATTGATGCGCAAGTAAGCCTTCGGGCATCGACATTTACGGGCGCGGACTTCGGTTCGCGCCCGTTTTTTATAAGAGCTGCGATTGCCGGCTCTCTGTTCACAGAAAATATATGAACAGATGTTCGATACACATATATCTACCTGCGTGTTTTCTGTCGAAAATCTTTGCTACTCCAAAAACTCAATCGCGTCAAGGCTTTTCTTGCCCAACGGTCGGTACCTGATAAACTATTAGGTTGCGATAACTGGCGAAGCTATGCCTCGCCAACCCACCGAGCATTTCCGTGAAGGAGGAAAAACCTGGTGACCTACGCATACACTGCCACTGAGCGCAAGCGCGTCAGCTTCGGGAAAATCCCGGAGGCCATGGAGCTCCCCAACCTTATCTCTGTTCAAAGGGAATCCTTTGAGCGTTTTAAGGACGAGGGCCTTCGTGAGGCGTTCAAGGAATCCAGCCCCATCCAGAGCCAGAACCATGTTCTCGAGGTTACCTTCGGCGAGCATCAGTTCGGCGACCCCGCGCACACCGTCGAGGAGTGCCGCGAGAAGGATATGACCTATCAGGCTCCGCTTCTGACCGACGTTCGTCTCACCAACAAGGAGACCGGCGAGATCAAGGAGCAGCTCGTCTTCATGGGCGACTTCCCCATGATGACCGATCAGGGCACCTTCATCATCAACGGTACCGAGCGTATCGTCGTCTCGCAGCTCGTCCGCTCCCCGGGCGTGTACTACAGCTCCGAGATGGATTCGGGCAAGCAGATCTACAAGGCCCAGATTATCCCGTCCCGCGGTGCCTGGCTCGAGTTTGAGGTCGACAAGCGCGACCAGCTCATGGTCTCCATCGACCGTAAGCGCAAGCAGAGCGCCACGATGTTCCTGCGCGCCCTTGGCATTGCCGTCACCAACGACGACATCATCGAGCTGCTCGGCAACTCCGATGTGATCAAGCGCACCCTGGAGCGCGACACCGCCCTCACCCGCGAGGACGCCCTCATCGAGATCTACCGTCGCCTGCGCCCGGGCGAGCCTCCCACCGTGGACGCTTCCCGCAGCCTGCTCGAGGGCCTGCTCTTTAACCCGCAGCGCTACGATCTGGCCCGCGTCGGTCGTTACAAGGTCAACAAGAAGCTCAACCTCACCACCGAGGAAGAGGTCACGGTGCTCACCGACGAGGATATCGTTGCGACGCTGCGCTACCTGCTGTCCCTCGCTGCCGGCGAGCAGGGTTTCAAGGTCGACGACATCGACCACTTCGGCAACCGCCGCATCCGTACCGTCGGCGAGCTCGTCGCCAACCAGTTCCGTATCGGTATGAGCCGTATGGAGCGCGTCGTCCGTGAGCGCATGAGCTCCCAGGACATCGACGAGATCACCCCGCAGTCGCTCATCAACATCCGCCCGATCGTGGCCTCCATCAAGGAGTTCTTCGGTTCCTCGCAGCTCTCGCAGTTCATGGACCAGGCGAACCCCCTGACCGGTCTGACCCATAAGCGCCGTCTGTCCGCACTCGGCCCTGGTGGTCTTGCCGGCCACAAGTCCGGCTCCAGCCGCCGCACCAACGTGCCGACGGCCGTCCGCGACGTTCACAATTCGCACTACAGCCGCATGTGCCCGATCGAGACCCCCGAAGGCCCCAACATCGGCCTGATCGGCTCGCTCGCCCTCTACGCCCGCGTCAACGAGTACGGCTTCATCGAGGCCCCGTTCCGTCGCGTCGAGAACGGCGTTGCCACCGATCGGATCGACTGGATGACCGCTGACGAGGAAGAGAAGCACGTCATCGCGCCGGCCAACACGCCGCTCGATCCCAAGACCAACGAGTTCATCACGACCGATGCCGAGGGCAAGATCGTCCGCCCGCACACCGTGATCGCCCGTACCCGCGACTTCGACGGTTCCTTCGGCGCTCCCGCCGACGTGCCCGTCGAGGACGTCGACTACATGGACGTCTCGCCGCGTCAGATGCTCTCCGTCGCAGCCACGCTGATCCCGTTCCTCGAGCACGACGACGCCAAGCGTACGCTGATGGGCGCCAACATGCAGCGTCAGGCCGTGCCGCTGGTTCACCCCGCCGCTCCCTATGTCGGTACCGGCATGGAGCGTCGCGCCGCTCTGGACTCCGGCGAGGTCACCCTGGCCAAGAACGCCGGCGAGGTCATCTTTGCCGACGCCGCCAAGATCATCGTCAAGCATGCCGGCGGCATGGACGAGTATCACCTGGCCAAGTACCAGCGCTCCAACCAGTCCACCTGCATCAACCACCGTCCGCTCGTGCGCGTCGGTGACACCGTTGAGCAGGGCGAGCCTCTGGCCGACGGTCCTTCGACCGATCACGGCGAGCTCGCACTGGGCCAGAACCTCACCGTGGCATACATGCCGTGGGAAGGCTTCAACTACGAGGACGGTATCGTCGTGTCCGAGCGCCTGGTGGCCGAGGACCTGCTGACGACCATCAACATCACCCGTCACGAGATCGACGCCCGCGACACCAAGCTCGGCCCCGAGGAGATCACCCGCGAGATCCCGAACCTCTCCGAGGACATGCTTGCCAACCTCGACGAGGACGGCATCATCCGCATCGGCGCCGAGGTCGGCCCTGGCGACATCCTGGTCGGCAAGGTCACGCCTAAGGGCGAGAGCGCTCTGACCGCCGAGGAGCGCCTGCTGCGCGCCATCTTCGGTGCCAAGGCCCACGACGTCCGCGATACCTCCCTTAAGATGCCTCACGGCGCTTACGGCCGCGTTATCGATGTCGTCCGCTTTAGCCGCGAGAACGGCGACGACCTGGCCCCCGGCGTCAACGAGCAGGTGCGCGTCTACGTCGCCCAGCGTCGTAAGATCCAGCAGGGCGATAAGATCGCCGGCCGCCACGGCAACAAGGGTGTTATCTGTAACGTTCTGCCGGTCGAGGACATGCCCTACATGGCTGACGGTACCCCGATCGACGTTATCCTCAACCCGCTGGGCGTTCCTTCGCGTATGAACGTCGGCCAGCTGCTCGAGTGCCACCTTGGCTGGGCTGCTGCCTGCGGTTGGGATACCGAGCAGGCCGACTCCGACAAGTATGTCCCCGGTCCGTTCTTCACCGCCACGCCTGTCTTCGACGGCGCCAAGGAGGACGAGATCGCCGAGGTCATCCGTCGTGCCAACAAGAACATGCTCAACAAGGCCACCGCTGCCTTTGGCGATCACATGCGTCCCGAGTTCGTCACCCAGCTTGACGAGCGCGGCAAGACCCGTCTGTTCGACGGCCGCACCGGCGAGGAGTTCCGCGAGCCCATTACCGTGGGTACGTCCTACATCCTCAAGCTCGGCCACATGGTCGACGACAAGATCCACGCCCGTTCGACCGGCCCTTACAGCCTGGTTACCCAGCAGCCTCTGGGCGGCAAGGCCCAGTTCGGCGGCCAGCGCTTCGGCGAGATGGAAGTTTGGGCACTGTACGCTTACGGCGCTTCCAACGTCCTGCAGGAGATCCTGACCGTCAAGTCCGACGATACCGTGGGCCGCGTCAAGACCTACGAGTCCATCGTCAAGGGCGAGAACGTTCCTGTCCCGGGTATCCCCGAGTCCTTCAAGGTTCTCGTCAAGGAGATCCGCTCCCTCGCGCTGGACATCGAGCCCATGCACGATGCCGACGAGGACGCCTCCGCCCCTGTGACCGCCGAGGAGACCTCTGCTCTCGACGACCTGGCTGCGCTCGCCGGCGTTGACACCGACGTCGAGGCCGAGGATGCCGAGACCGCCGAGGCACCCGAGGCTGTCGCCGCCACGACCACTGATAAGGAGTAGTTGACTGTGGCAGATTTCGAAGCTACTGATTTTGACTCGGTAAAGATCTCCCTTGCCTCCGCCGACCAGATCCGTTCCTGGTCGCACGGTGAGGTCAAGAAGCCGGAGACCATCAATTACCGTACCCTCAAGCCCGAGAAGGACGGCCTGTTCTGCGAGAAGATCTTCGGTCCCGCCAAGGACTGGGAGTGCTCCTGCGGCAAGTACAAGGGCATCCGCTTTAAGGGCATCGTCTGCGAGCGCTGCGGCGTCGAGGTCACCTCGGCCAAGGTGCGTCGCGACCGCATGGGCCACATCGAGCTCGCCGCTCCCGTGTCCCACATCTGGTACTTCAAGAGCCCCACGAGCTTCCCGATGAGCCGTATGCTCGACATCAAGTCCAAGGACCTCGAGAAGGTTCTGTACTTTGCCAGCTACATCATCACCGAGGTTGACTACGAGGCTCGCGAGGCCGACGCTGACGACCTGCGCGAGGAGCTCGCCGCCGATCTGGAAGAGATCGATGCCGAGTGCGCCCGCCAGATCGAGTCCCTCAAGGAGCAGGGCGACCCCGAGAACTTTGACGAGTTCTCCGACGAGGAGCCGCTGACCCCCGAGGAGATCGCCTCTGGCATCGTCGACATCGAGGAAGAGTGCAAGGACGAGAAGCAGCTCCGCACGGACGCCTTCAACGCCTTCATGAAGCTCACCGAGCGCGACCTCATCTCCGATGAGCCGCTGTTCCGCGAGATGACCCGCTACTACTCCATGTACTTCAAGGGTGGCATGGGTGCCGAGGCCGTCCGCGACCTGCTCGCTGCCATCGACCTTCCTTCCGAGGCCGAGAAGCTCAAGGCCATCATTGCCGACGAGGATTCCCAGAAGCAGAAGCGCGAGAAGGCCGTCAAGCGCCTCGAGGTCGTTGACGCCTTCCTGAAGGGTGGCAACAGCCCCGCGAACATGATCCTGGATGTCATCCCGGTCATTCCGCCCGATCTGCGCCCGATGGTCCAGCTCGACGGCGGTCGCTTTGCCGCGTCCGACCTCAACGACCTGTATCGTCGCGTGATCAACCGTAACAACCGACTCAAGCGCCTGCTCGACCTGGACGCCCCTGCGATCATCGTGAACAACGAGAAGCGCATGCTCCAGGAGTCCGTGGACGCCCTGTTCGACAACGGCCGTCGTGGTCGCCCGGTCTCTGGCCGTGGCGGTCGCCCGCTCAAGTCGCTCGCCGAGGCCCTCAAGGGCAAGCAGGGTCGTTTCCGTCAGAACCTGCTGGGCAAGCGTGTCGACTACTCCGGCCGTTCGGTAATCGTTACCGACCCCAAGTTGCTGCTGCACCAGTGCGGTCTGCCCAAGACCATGGCGCTGGAGCTCTTCAAGCCCTTCGTCATGAAGCGCCTGGTCGAGCTCGGCAAGGTCGAGAACATCAAGGGCGCCAAGCGCGCTATCGACCGCGGTGCCACCTTTGTGTGGGATATCCTCGAAGAGGTCATCGACGGCCGCGTCGTGCTGCTCAACCGTGCACCGACCCTGCACCGTCTGTCCATCCAGGCCTTTGAGCCGGTGCTGGTCGAGGGCAAGGCTATCCACCTGCATCCGCTGGTCTGCTCGCCCTTCAACGCCGACTTCGACGGCGACCAGATGTCTGTCCATGTGCCGCTGTCCAGCCAGGCTCAGGCCGAGGCTCGCGTGCTTATGCTCTCTGCGAACAACCTGCGCTCGCCGGCATCCGGCAAGCCGGTTAACATCCCCTCGCAGGACATGATCATCGGTGTGTACTACCTGACCCAGGTCCGCGACGGTCTGCCGGGCGAGAACCACGTGTTCGCCAGCTTCGACGACGCGCTGCACGCCTATGACTGCCGCTCCGAGGTCGACATGCAGGCCAAGATTCAGGTCCGCGTGTCCGCTGCCGACGCCAATGTCATCAACGAGGACGGCACCCGTATCTTCCGCGTCAAGAACGGCAAGAACGAGTTTGTCGACTACGACGTCACCGGCAACAAGACCGCGCGCTTCGAGACCTCTATCGGCCGCATCATCTTCAACCGCCAGTGCCTGCCCGAAGACTACGAGTTCATGAACTACAAGATGGTCAAGGGCGACGTGGCCAAGCTGGTTGCGGACTGCTGCGATCGCTATCCCGAGGCCAAGGTCGGCCCGATCCTCGACGCCATCAAGTACTCCGGCTTCCACTACGCTACCCGCGCCGGCCTCACCATCTCGGTGTGGGACGCTCTCATCCCTGCCGAGAAGCAGGAGCTGCTCGATCGCGCCCAGGCCAACGTCGACCAGATCAACGAGTACTTCGAGGAGGGCTTCATCAACGAGACGGAGCGCCACATCGAAGTCGTTAACGAGTGGACCGCTTGTACCGATAAGGTTGCAGCGCTCATGCTCGACTTGTTCGACGAGGAGAACCCGCTCTACATGATGGCCGACTCCGGCGCCCGTGGTTCTAAGACCCAGCTGCGTCAGCTCGGCGGCATGCGTGGCCTGATGGCAGACATGTCCGGCGAGACGATCGACCTTCCCATTAAGGCGAACTTCCGCGAGGGCCTGCTGCCGCTCGAGTACTTCATTTCGACCTACGGCGCCCGTAAGGGCCTGGTCGATACCGCATCCCACACCTCAGACTCTGGTTACCTGACCCGTCGTCTGGTCGACGTGGCCCAGGACGTCATCGTCCGCGAGGAGGACTGCGGTACGCACGAGGGCGTCACCTACAACCTCATCATCCCCGGCACCACCGACCTCAACACCGACCTCGTCGGCCGTTGCTTCATTGAGGACGTCGTGGCTCCCGATGGCACCGTGCTCTTTGAGCAGGACGGCTACATCGAGAAGGTCGCTGACATCCAGAAGATGGTCGATGCCGGCCTTAAGAAGGTCAAGCTTCGCGCGCTGCTCACCTGCCGCTCCAAGTACGGCGTGTGCCAGAAGTGCTACGGCTGGGATCTTTCCACCCGTCGTCCGGTCGCCATCGGTACCGCGGTCGGCATTATTGCCGCCCAGTCCATCGGCGAGCCCGGTACGCAGCTTACGATGCGTACCATTCACTCCGGCGGCGTCGCTGGCGTCGACGATATTACGCAGGGTCTGCCTACGGTCAGCCGTATGTTCGATATCGTCGGCAACGTCAACGAGAAGATCCTGGGTCGCGAGGCCGAGCTGGCTCCGTACTCCGGCCACCTCTCGATTAAGCCCGAGAAGTCCGAGTACGTGCTGACGCTCACCGACTCCGAGGATCACACCCGTGTCCTCGACGAGCGTCGCGTCCCCGCTTCGGTGCGCTTCATGCCCGAGATCGAGGACGGCTGCGAGGTTCGCGCCGGCGACCAGATCACCAAGGGCTTCGTCAACTTCCGCAACCTGCGCAAGCTGACCGACATCGAGTCGACGATGCACACCTTCGTCGAGAGCGTCAAGGACGTCTACACCAGCCAGGGCGTCGACCTGAACGACAAGCACATCGAGGTGCTCGCACGTCAGATGCTGCGTCGCGTTCAGATCACCAACCCCGGCGACTCCAAGTACCTGCTTGGTCAGTACGTCGATCGCTACGAGTTCGCCGACGAGGTCGAGCGCGTTGCCCGTCTGGGCGGTCAGGCCCCCGTGGCCGAGCCCGTCATCCTGGGTACGCTCAAGGTCGCGTCCAACATCGACTCCTGGCTGTCGAGCGCTTCGTTCATCCGCACCGCCGGCGTCCTTACCGAGGCTGCCATCGAGGGCAAGGTCGACCACCTGCTCGACCTTAAGTCCAACGTCATCGTCGGTAAGAAGATCCCGGCCGGTACCGGTCTTAAGCCGTACGCCAACGCCAAGCTGACGTATCGTACGGCCGACGGCTATGTCGACATCGACGGCCCGGCTTCGCCCAACGCCAAGTCGCTGCCCGAGTGGGCTCCGGTTGAGCTCAAGGACCTGGACGAGCAGCTCCCGCAGCAGCTCGACTGGGCCGGCTACGACGAGTTCGGTGGTGCTGACGGTTCGTTCACCCGCAACGGCCACACCATCTCCGCCGAGAAGGCTCGCCTGTACCTGTTCGACGATCTGGGCGTGTCGCAGCGCTGGACCAACAAGTTCAGCGAGGTCGGCATCGAGACGGTCGGGGACCTGGTCGGCAAGTCCGAGGAGGATCTGCTGCGCATCGATGGTATCGGTGCCAAGGCGATCGAGGAGCTCCGTGATGGCCTCGAGGCCCACGACCTGCTTTACATCCTCGAGAACAACGACGACGTTGCCGATGAGGAAGACCTCTCGCAGCTGCTGCAGATGGTCTTTAGCCCCGACGGTCCGGACGATATCCTGCTGGGTACCTCCGCTCCGACGCATCACGCCGACGCCGACGAGGAGCTCCTGGGCGCTCCGATCGACGACAAGAAGGCTCCCGCCAACGGTGCCATCAACGAGGACATGGCTTCCCTCGACGAGTTGCTCAACCAGCTCGTGGACACCGATGACGCCGAAGAGGCCAAGGACAACGACGAGGAGTAACTAGTTCCGCCGTTCTAACGAACGGCGGCGACCTCCGTCGCTGCGCGGCCCCCAGAGCTACAATCTGTCATTCAAAAGGCAGGGCATGACCAAAAGGTCAATGCCCTGCCTTTTTCATGCCACCTTGTACGCTCTGGGGGCCGCTCGCTTGCGTATGCTCAACCTGTTGCGTTCCGTTGATCCCTTGCCAAAAAGGGGCAGGTTTATTTTGGTAGGTTTTTCCTGCTTGAATTTGAAACATTTCGTCCGGCCAGAGCGTATCTATGGTGAGGACCTCATCAAGAATCATTACCGTCACCGGGAGGTGATTATGGAAGAACAAGCATTTAGACAGGCGGTCGAAGATCACCGGGATGTCGTGTTTCGAATCGCCTTGACGTACCTGCGCGATCGCGCCGATGCCGACGATATTGCCCAAGATGTCTTTCTTAAGTTGCTTAAAAGCGATGGACACTTTGAAAGTTGGGAACATCTTCGCCGCTGGCTTATCCGGGTCACGATCAATGAATGTAAATCGCTCTTTCGAAAGCCATGGAGGCGTGTAGAGGATATTGAGAACCTGGCCGATTCGCTTTCGGCGGCGCAGGATGAGACCAAGGCGGTCCTGTCAGACGTTATGCGACTTCCGGAGCGATTCCGTGTCCCCATCGTGCTCTATTACTATCTGGGCTTTTCGACCTCAGAGATTGCCGAGTTACTGCATGTGCCAGCCGCGACCGTTCGAACGCGTTTAGCTCGCGGTAGATCGAAGCTCAAATTCATCCTAGAGGAGGGCGACCGTGAAATCCAATCAAATCAAGCAGGCCTTCGAGTCCATCCAAGCCGATAGCGATCTTGCCGACCGTGTTATTGATGCTGCTGCGGGTGAGCCGCTTCATCGAAAGGGCCACGCGAAGCCTCTCTATGTTGCCGTAATCGGATGCCTTGCCGGAGTGCTGGCGACCGGAGGGGTCGCCTACGCCGTCGTCAATTCCAGCTATTTTGCCTCTGCCTGGGGAAACCATGGCAACGGAGAGTCCATTACCTGGACTCAAGGTGGCTCGTCGGGGACTAAATATACCTACACCAGAGAGTTTGGTGACGGCATTGCGCCCCAAAGCTTGGAGGGTTCAGTACAGAAGGTCAATCTGTCCGTCGAGGGCAACGGCTATACACTCGACATTCATGATATGGCTATCGATAAAAACGGTTGCGGTGCCGTGACGTTTACGTTGTCCAATCCAAATGGTGTTAACTACTACAAGCCGGCGGCAGAGACTGGCGAACTTGTTCTCTATGGTGAAGAAGAAGGGGGCGTCAGTACACCCAGCATGAACTTCGGCGAGGAATGGGCTGATACACGCTGCACCATTGATAAAGACACATCAAGCGACACGGTCATTAACGGCACGATGTACTTTGCATCTTGGAATCGCGATCGAGATTTACGACATGCGGTCACCTGGAATATCAGTTGGACGGAGGGCAAAGGTGAGGATGCGAAGGTGATCGAGGTATCGACGCCAGAGTTTAACGTCGGAGCGCACGTCGATACAAAGGAGCTCCGCTCCGACGACTCGCCTCTCGAGATCAGCCCGTTTTCCATCCAGACGCACATCGATGATCTGGGCTATGAAGCAGTTGATCATAAACTGACCGTCAGCTACAAGGATGGATCGGAGCAGATTATCGAAGATGACGACGCAGGGGCGTACAATTTCTATGTTTCGATGGCGCGCAATAGCGGAGAGAACATCTGGGTTCCGGCAAGGCTCATCAATGTCGATCAGGTTGTATCGGTAACCCTTGAGGGAACGAGGTGCACATCAACAGGAGAGACCGAAACAGAAGTACCCTTTACCATCGTCTACTCGTAAGACTTGAGGCCGCTTCCCACTAGGGGAAGCGGCCATTTTTGCGTTACATGGACGGCTGGAATGGGCACTTGCGCACAGGCGGGGATTCCTTTTATGGAGGCTTTGCGGAAATATAGCTATTTTGGGATACGCCCGGCGGCGTGGTCTGTTGACGACACAGCTAACGGCACGTATCCTATCGAACTGCGTGTTTCGTAGGGGGATGCTGACCCCTCGATTCAAGCCGTTGCACTTTACAGAAAGCTGGAATCATTCGAGAAGGAGTACGCTTTGCCTACTATTAACCAGCTGGTTCGCCAGGGCCGTCGTTCCGTGCCCAAGAAGTCCAAGAACGCTGCTCTGCAGCACAACTCCCAGAAGCGCGGCGTGTGCACCCGCGTCTTCACCACGAGCCCCAAGAAGCCGAACTCGGCTCTTCGTAAGGTTGCCCGTGTTCGCCTTGTCAACGGCATCGAAGTTACTGCTTACATCCCGGGTGAGGGCCACAACCTGCAGGAGCACTCCATCGTGCTCGTCCGCGGCGGTCGTGTCCGTGACCTCCCTGGTGTCCGTTATCACGTCATCCGTGGCGCCTACGACGCTGCTCCGGTCCAGAACCGTATGCAGGCCCGTTCCAAGTACGGTGCTAAGCGCCCCAAGGCTAAATAAGCCAGATAACGTTTTGATACTTTCGCCGTGTGCCGCCTAAGCGCCGCACGGTAGACACTTAAGGAGATTTCACATGCCGCGTCGTGCAGCAGCTAATCGTCGTGAGGTTCAGCCTGACGCCGTTTACAACAACCGCCTGGTGACTCAGCTCATCAACAAGGTCCTTCTTGACGGCAAGAAGGCCACCGCTGAGCGCATCGTTTACACCGCTTTCGAGATCGTTGCCGAGAAGTCTGAGGGTGGCGACGCTCTCGCTACCTTCAAGAAGGCTATGGACAACGTCAAGCCCACGCTCGAGGTTAAGCCCAAGCGTGTCGGCGGCGCTACCTATCAGGTCCCGATGGAGGTCAACTCCCGTCGTTCCACCGCTCTGGGTATCCGCTGGATCGTCAACTTCTCCCGCGCTCGCAAGGAGAAGACCATGGCCGAGCGTCTCGCCAACGAGATCCTCGACGCCTCCAACGGCCTGGGCGCTTCCGTCAAGAAGCGTGAGGACGTCTTCAAGATGGCCGAGGCCAACCGCGCGTTCTCTCACTATCGTTGGTAAGTTAAGGTAAGGAACTAACATGGCTAAGCCTAAGTACAAGCTTTCCGATACCCGTAACATCGGCATCATGGCCCACATCGATGCCGGTAAGACCACCACGACCGAGCGTATTCTTTACTACACCGGTAAGACCCACAAGATCGGTGAGGTCCATGAGGGCGCTGCCACCATGGACTGGATGGTTCAGGAGCAGGAGCGCGGCGTAACCATTACCTCCGCTGCTACCACCTGCTTCTGGAACAAGGACGGCAAGGACTACCGCATCCAGATCATCGACACCCCGGGCCACGTTGACTTCACCGCCGAGGTCGAGCGCTGCCTGCGCGTCCTCGATGGCGCTGTCGCCGTCTTCGACGCCGTTGCCGGCGTTCAGCCCCAGTCTGAGACCGTTTGGCGTCAGGCTTCTACCTTCAACGTTCCCCGCATCGCCTTCATCAACAAGTATGACCGCGTGGGCGCTGACTTCTTCAACGCTATCGAGACCATGAAGGATCGTCTCGACGCTAACGCCGTGGCCGCTCAGGTCCCGATGGGCGCCGAGGACAACTTCTGGGGCGTCATCGACCTGGTCACCATGACTGCATGGGACTTCAAGGCCGACGAGAAGGGCATGACCTACCCCGAGCCGATGGACGAGATCCCGGCTGAGTTCGCCGACATCGCTGCCACCAAGCGCGAGGAGCTCCTCGACGCTGCTGCCAGCTTTGACGACGAGCTCATGGAGAAGATCCTCATGGAGGAGGACTTCACCGTCGAGGAGCTCAAGGCTGCTCTGCGTAAGGGCGTTCTGGCCAACGAGCTCAACCTCGTCTTCGTGGGCTCCGCCTACAAGAACAAGGGCGTCCAGGAGCTGCTCGACGCTGTCGTCGACTACCTGCCCAGCCCGCTCGACGTTGAGGCCGTCACCGGTACCGATCCGGACACCGGCGAGGAGATCCAGCGTCATCCTTCCTTCGACGAGCCCTTCTCCGGCCTGGTCTTCAAGATCATGACCGACCCGTTCGTCGGTAAGCTCACCTACGTCCGCGTTTACTCCGGCCGCGCCGAGTCCGGCTCCTACGTTGTCAACGCTTCCAACGGTCAGCGCGAGCGCCTCGGCCGCATCCTCGAGATGAACGCCGCCGAGCGTATCGACCGTGACGACGCTGCCGCCGGCGACATCGTCGCTTGCGTCGGATTCAAGAACTCCACCACCGGTGACACCCTGTGCGCCGAGGGCAAGGAGATCGTCCTCGAGAAGATCGAGTTCGCTAAGCCCGTTATCGACGTTGCCATCGAGCCCAAGACCAAGGCCGAGCAGGACAAGATGTCCCTGGCTCTGACCAAGCTCGCCGAGGAGGACCCGACCTTCCAGGTGTCCACCAACCACGAGACCGGCCAGACCATCATCGCCGGCATGGGCGAGCTGCACCTCGAGATCATCGTCGACCGTCTGCTCCGCGAGTTCAAGGTTGACGCTAACGTTGGTAAGCCCCAGGTTGCCTACCGCGAGACCGCTGGTCACGACGTCGAGAAGGCTGAGGGCAAGTTCGTCCGTCAGTCCGGTGGTCGCGGTCAGTACGGCCACGCCGTCATCAAGCTCGAGAAGATGGAGGAGGGCTTCGGCTACGAGTTCGTCAACGCTATCGTCGGCGGCGTCGTGCCCAAGGAGTACATCCCGTCCATCGACAAGGGCATCCAGGAGGCCCTGAACACCGGTGTTATCGCCGGCTTCCCGGTCCTCGACGTTAAGGTCACCCTGTTCGACGGTTCTTACCACGAGGTCGACTCCTCCGAGGCCGCCTTTAAGATCGCCGGTTCCATGGCTATCAAGGACGCCCTCAAGAAGTCCGACCCGCAGCTGCTCGAGCCGATCATGGCTGTCGAGGTCGAGACCCCCGAGCAGTACATGGGCGACGTTATGGGCAACCTCTCCGGTCGCCGCGGCAAGATCGAGGGCATGGAGGATCGCAAGAACAGCAAGCTCATCCGTGCCAAGGTGCCGCTGGGCGAGATGTTCGGTTACGCTACCGACCTTCGCTCCCAGACCCAGGGCCGTGCATCCTACACGATGCAGTTCGACTCTTATGAGCCCGCGCCCAAGTCCATCGTGGACGAGGTCATGAGCAAGAACGCCTAAGTTCGAGCTCCCTGTTACGTAATCCGCGAGAGCATCTCTCGCACTCTTTGGAGGTTTAAGTTGGCTACCCAGAAGATCCGCATTCGCCTCAAGGGCTATGATCACGAGGTCGTCGATCAGTCCGCGAAGCTCATCGTCGAGACCGCTCAGAAGACCGGCGCTCGCGTTTCCGGTCCTGTCCCCCTGCCCACCGAGCGCAACCTGTACACGGTTATCCGCTCGCCGCACGTGAACAAGGACTCCCGTGAGCAGTTCGAGATGCGCACCCACAAGCGCCTCATCGACATCCTCGACCCCACCTCGGGCACCGTTGATTCGCTTATGCGTCTCGACCTCCCCGCTGGCGTCGACATCGACATCAAGCTCTAAGCGATATCGCTCATAGCTTAAAGGGCCCCGCTGCCGTTACGGTAGCGGGGCCCTTTTGTTTTGCATGATGGGTTTGGATCGCCGGGTAAGGCTGCCGAGCGGCTGGCTGTGGCGACCTACTCACTCAAGGGGCGCAATGACGCTTCCTCAAAATGGAAGGATCGCAAGCCGTCTTCTGTTTCGATGCACGCACGACCAAAGCCATCGACCGTTTTAAAGATGCCTCGCGCCAGCTCGTCACCGGCAGGGGAGCGGGCGATAACGTGCTTTCCAATCCAATTGAGGTGAGCGACATATTCGCCGTGGACGGGCGCGAGCGGTCCGGTGTTTTCTTCCATGGCGTTGAGGCGTTCTGCCCAGGCATCTATAGCGTCTATAACTGCGTGATAGACCTCATCGAGGAGCATGTCGACAGCTGGAACGTTCTCGTTAAGGTCCGAGAGCCCGATTGCCGGCAGGCCGCCATCGGGCACCTCTTGGGGCGCATAGTTCACATTGACACCAATGCCACAGACGGCGAAAGGTTTGCCTTCGTTATCGCGTGCGGCCTCGACCAGAATGCCGCCGAGTTTGCGTCCACGCGCGACCAGGTCGTTGGGCCATTTGAGGCCAATCTCGTTTGCAAGACCCTGTTTTTCGAGCGCCTCGAGCACCGCTAGGCCGCTGACGGCAGCAAGACCAGAGTACTTCGCAGGATTAACGCATGGACGCAGGACAATCGAAAGCAATAGGTTGCCGGCGGTTGAATCCCACTTGTGGCCGCGCCGGCCGCGTCCTGCTGTCTGAGCCCGGGCGGCAAGTCCTGTGCCGTGCGGCGCTCCCTGTTTTCCTGCTTCGAGCAGGTCATCGTTGGTCGATCCGGTTACGTCGACTATCGTTAATTTGGCATCCATAACGGCTGCTACCTCCTTAATGAATAAGTGAATAACGCAATGGTGTCGAGAGAGACACAATGTGAAGCCTTTGTCGCATTTGGACAATTTAATGTTAACACGTTAACAACGACTGAAATGCGCTATCCTCTCTTGGTCGATGTAAACACGTCAACAACTCAAAGGAGGTTAGTGATGGGTTTCACGATTCTTGGAACAGGCTCGGCGCTTCCTAAGCGCAGTGTTTCCAATGACGAGCTGTCCGAGTTCCTCGATACCTCGGATGAGTGGATTTTTACCCGCACAGGTATTAAGAGTCGCCACGTCTGCACCACCGAGTCACTTGACGACCTTGCCGTAGCGGCGAGCGAGCGGGCACTTCAGGTGTCCGGAATCGACGCGAGCCAGTTGGATCTGATCGTCTGCTCGACGACGACGGGTGACCACCTTGTTCCCGCCGAGGCGTGTGCCGTTGCTGTACGACTGGGCGCGACGTGCCCTGCCTTCGATGTCTCGGCTGCCTGCGCCGGCTTCGTATTTGCGCTCGATGTTGCCGAGGGCTATATCGCCCGAGGACGAGCCAAGCATGTGCTTGTCGTTGCCGCCGAGCAGATGACGCGCGCGCTCGACTGGACCGACCGCGCCACCTGTGTGCTCTTTGGCGATGGGGCAGGCGCCGCGGTGATTGAGGCTGGGGGAGACAGCCCCCTTGCCGTTGAGCTTTCGACGGCGCCCGACGTCGAGACGTTGTGCGTTCCCGGTCTGGTCGGCACCTCGCCGTTTAAGGCCTCCGCAGATAGCGAGAGCGTGCTGTCCATGAATGGCCGCCGCGTGTTCAAGTTCGGCGTCAACGCGATTTGCGACACGGTCCATAAGCTTGCGAGCGATGCGGGCATTTCGGTCGAGGACATCGACCATTTTGTATTCCATCAGGCTAACGAACGAATCCTGAGTCAGGCGGTCAAGCGCCTCGGTGTGCCAGACAAGCGCGTGGTTCGAACGCTGCGCGAGACCGGCAACATTTCGAGCGCATGCATTCCGCTTGCCCTCGACCGGCTGGCAAACGCCGGTGCACTTCACACGGGCGACACCATCACCCTCGTTGGATTTGGCGCCGGTCTGGATATAGGTGGCTATCTACTTCGTTGGAAGTAGTTGCACATAGGAAATAAAAACGCCCCTAGGGCACAAACAAAGGAGAACTACCATGGCAGATCAGAAGACCTTCGAGCGCGTTTGCGATGTTATCCGCGAGACCGCCGGTCTTGACGACGTCGAGATGAAGCCCGAGTCCACGCTCGAGGAGATTGGTCTCGACAGTCTGGGCACCGTCGAGATCCTCGTCGCCGTTGAGGACGAGTTTGGCATCCAGCTCGATACCGAGGAGAACCCCAAGACGGTCGGCGAGTTCGCCGATACGGTCGAGGCGGCATTGGAGAAGTAGAGATGCTCAAGACTCCTCTCTGCGATCTGCTCGGCATCGAAAAGCCCGTGTTCCAGGGCGGTATGGCCTGGATCGCCGACGCCTCGCTGGCGTCCGCAGTGTCCGAGGCGGGCGGCTTAGGGATTATCGCGGCCATGAACGCCGACGCCAACTGGCTGCGCGACCAGATTCATGAGCTGCGCGCCAGGACGGATAAGCCCTTTGGCGTCAACGTCATGCTCATGAGCCCGTTTGCCGACGAGGTCGCGCGGGTCGTGATTGACGAGCGGGTGCCGGTCGTCGTGACGGGTGCCGGCAATCCCACCAAGTACATGAAGGCGTGGAACGAGGCGGGCATCAAGGTCATCCCGGTCGTTGCCTCGGTGGCGCTGGCGCGCCTCGTGGCGCGTCGTGGAGCCACTGCCGTGGTTGCCGAGGGTACCGAATCAGGCGGCCATATTGGCGAGACCTCGACGATGGCACTGGTGCCGCAGGTTGTCGATGCGGTCGATATTCCCGTGGTTGCGGCTGGCGGTATCGCCGATGGCCGCGGCGTGGCGGCCGCCTTTATGCTGGGCGCCGCCGGCGTGCAGGTGGGTACGCGCTTTCTGATCGCAGATGAGTGCACCGTATCGGAGCAGTACAAGGAGATGGTCCTGAAGGCCAACGACACCTCGACGCGTGCGACCGGCCGCTCGACGGGACACCCGGTGCGTGCCCTCAAGAGCCCCTTCACCAACGCCTACGCCAAGAGCGAGGCGGCGGGCGTAAGCGTCGAGGAGCTCGGGGCCATGGGCACGGGCGCCCTTCGCAAGGCCGCCAAGGACGGCAATTACGAAGAGGGCTCGTTTTTGTGTGGACAGATTGCCGGCATGGTCAACGAGCGCCAAAGTGCACGTGAAATCGTTGACGACCTGGTCGATGGCGCCGAGCACGTCCTGAAGGGTGCGTGCGCATGGGTGGCGTAGCGTTTCTGTTTGCCGGCCAGGGCGCCCAGCACCCCGCGATGGGCGTCGACCTGATCGAGGCATCGCCGGCCGCCGCCGAGGTGTTCGCCATTGCCGACGAGGTGCGCCCGGGGACCAGTGAGCAGTGCCGAAGCGCCTCCAAGGAGGAACTCTCGCAGACCGAGAACACGCAGCCGTGCGTGTTCGTTCACGATCTGGCAGCGGCTGTCGCCCTGCGTGAGCGCGGCGTGGTACCTGCCGCCTGTGCGGGTTTTTCGCTTGGCGAGGTCGCCGCGCTCACCTTTGCGGGGGCGTTCGATACGCGAGCGGGCTTTGAGCTCGTGTGCGAGCGCGCGGCGCTGATGGCCGCGGCTGCCGAGCGCCATCCGGGCGGCATGCGCGCCGTCATCAAGCTCGATGCGGCGCAAGTCGAGAACCTGGCAAAACAGGCCGGCGAGGACTGCTGGCCGGTCAACTACAACAGTCCGCAGCAGACGGTTGTTGCCGGAGCGCCCGAGGCGCTGCAGGAGCTCGACGTCCTAGTAAAAGAGGCTGGCGGCCGCGCTATGAAAGTCGCGGTGTCGGGCGCATTTCATAGCCCCTATATGGCCGAGGCGACTGAGGGGCTGGCGACGTATATCCAAGCCGGCCACGCGCCGTCACCGCTGCTGATTCCGGTCATGGCAAACATGACGGCGGCGCCCTATCCGGCGGACCCGCGAGCGGCATCGGATGTCTTGGCCAATCAGGTGAGTCATGCCGTTCGTTGGGTCGACACGCTGCATGCTCTGCAGAATCAGGGCATCGACACGTTTATTGAGGTCGGCCCTGGCAAAACGCTGTCGGGCCTGGCCAAGCGTACGCTGAGCGACGTTCGCGTGTATTCGTGCGAAACGGCCGAGCAGGTCGCAGCTATTGCCGACGAGCTCGCATAGTCCACAGGGCTGTAACCCGAAAGGAATGACATGGGCAACTTGAACAACGGCGCGCTCGAGCGCAACGACTCACGTCGTGTGGCACTGGTCACGGGCGGCTCGCGGGGTATCGGCCGCGCCTGCGCTGTCGGTCTGGCGGAGGACGGCTTTGATATCGCCGTCGTCTATGCCGGCAGCGTCGATGCGGCGCGCAAGACGTGCGAAGCCTGTGAGGCGGTTGGCGCCACGGCACGCGCATATCAATGCGACGTGGCCGATCCCGCTGCTGTCAACGCGTGCGTGGAAGCGGTCCTCAACGACTTTGGTTCCATTTGGGCGCTCGTCAACAACGCCGGCATCACCCGCGATGGCCTGCTCATGCGCATGGGCGATGACGCATTCGATCGCGTGCTCGATGTCAATCTCAAGGGAACATTCAATATGACGCGCGCGCTCACCAAGACCTTTATGCGCCAGCGCGGCGGTTGCGTCGTCAACATGAGCTCGGTCGTGGGCCTGATGGGCAATGCCGGGCAAGCCAACTACGCTGCTTCCAAGGCGGGCGTGATAGGGCTTACCAAGGCGGTGGCGCGCGAGCTTGCGCCTCGTGGCGTACGAGCGAACGCGGTCGCTCCCGGGTTTGTCGAGACAGATATGACGGCAAAGCTCTCGGAGAAGGTGCGTACGGCAACCGAGGAACAGATTCCCCTTAAGCGCATGGCACGTCCCGAGGAAGTGGCCGGCGTGGTGCGCTTTTTAGCGAGCGATGCGGCTGCTTACATTACGGGCGAGGTCGTGCGCGTCGACGGCGGAATGGCGATGTAGAAACCAGGGCCGAAGAACGGCTTGGATGAGGAGACCATGATGGAACAGAGAGTTGCAATCACCGGCATCGGTGCCGTATCGCCGCTCGGCAACACCGCGCTTGCCACCTGGGCGGCCATGTGCGCCGGGACCTGTGGCATCGGCCCGATCACGCACTTTGATACCGATGCGTTTACCGTCAAGGTGGCGGCCGAAGTCAAGGGCTTTGACGGCAACGAGTACTTTGGCAAGCGCGACGCCAAGCATCTGGACCCCTGCGTTCAGTTTGCGCTGGTGGCTTCGGACGAGGCAATGCACGATGCGGGCTTTGATGCCGAAGGCGCCATCGATCGCGAGCGCCTGGGCGTTTACGTGGGGTCGGGCGTGGGCGGCATGCAGACGCTCGTCGACAACGTCCATACGATTGCCGACCGTGGGCCCCGCCGCGCATCGCCTTACATGATCGCGATGATGATCCCCAACATGGCATCGGGCAATATCGCAATCCGTCACAAGGCAAAGGGACCGACCCTGCCAGTCGTGACTGCGTGCGCGACCTCGGCCCATGCGGTGGGCGAGGCGTTCCGTGCTATCAAGCACGGCTATGCCGACGCGATCCTCGCGGGCGGTGCCGAGGCGGCCATTATCCCCGATGCTGTTGCAGGCTTTACGTCCTGCCGCGCATTGACCACCAACCCCGATCCCGCGACGGCCTGCCGCCCGTTCGACGCAGACCGCGATGGCTTTGTGATGGGTGAGGGCGCCTGCGTGCTGGTACTCGAGAGCATGGAGCATGCGCAGGCGCGCGGTGCGCACATTTATGCCGAGGTCGTGGGCTACGGCAACACCGATGATGCCTATCACATTACGAGCCCCGACCCCGATGCCGCCGGCATTGCCCGTGCGATATCGCTGGCGGTAGCCGAGGGCGACGTCAAGCCTTCCGAGGGTCTCTACATCAACGCCCACGGCACCTCGACCAAGCTCAACGATTCGTCCGAGACGACAGGCATTAAGCGGGCGCTCGGCGAGGACGCGGCACGCGCCGCGCACGTCTCGTCGACCAAGTCGATGACCGGGCACATGATCGGTGCCACGGGTGCCATCGAGGTCATGGCCTGTGCCATGGCGCTCGAGCAGGGCGTGGTGCCCCCGACCATTAACTACCACACGCCCGATCCCGCCTGCGATCTTGATTACACGCCTAATCGAGCGGTTCGCGCCGACCTTACCTGGGCGCTTTCGACCAACCTGGGCTTTGGCGGGCACAACGCCGCCATCGCGCTGCGTAGATATACGAGGAGCTAGAGCATGGATTCCAAAAGACTTGCCGAGATAGCCGATGTGATGGAGGACCGCGGCCTTACGCGCGTACGTGTTGAGGAGCCCGATGGCACCGCGGTCGAACTCGAGCGCGCGAGTGCCGCGCAGCCGGTTGCCGTGCCCGTGCCTATGCCGGGTGCCGTGGCCGCTCAAGTTGCAGCTCCCACAGTCGCGCCTGCCGCACCGGAACCCGCCACGCAGACACCTGCCGCCGCGCCGGAGCCCAAGGGCACCGAGGTGACTGCTCCCATGGTGGGCGTCTTCTATGCTGCCCCTGCGCCGGGCGACGAGCCGTTTGTGCGCGTGGGCTCCAAGGTCAAGGCCGGCGAGACCCTCTGCATCATCGAGGCCATGAAGGTTCTCAACGAGGTGACGGCCGAGGCAGACGGTGAGGTGCTCGAGATCTGCGTGGCCGACGGCGACCTCGTGGAGTTTGGCAGCTGCCTCATGAGGATCGGATAGGTGATATCCATGAACAAAGAAGAGCTCAAGAAGCTATTACCGCATCGCGAGCCGATGCTTTTGCTCGACGAAGCCGAGCTGGTGGGCGACGAGGCCCACGGCAAGATCGCGATTACAGGCGACGAGTACTTTTTGCAGGGACATTTTCCGGGAAACCCGGTCGTTCCCGGCGTGATTCAGTGCGAGATGCTCGCCCAGAACTGCTGCGTGCTGCTGATGGGCGATGAGGAGGCGCGCGGCGCGACGCCGTTCTACACGAGTCTGGACAAGGTGCGCTTTAAGCGTCCGGTGCGCCCGGGCGACACGGTGGATCTAGTGTGCTCCATCACGCGTGCGCGCGGGCCGTTCCGCTTTGCGACGGGTACTGCGAGCGTCAACGGTGAGGTTTGCTGCCGCGCCGATATGTCTTTTGCACTCATGCACGAAAGTTAAGGAAGGCTCCATGTTCGACAAAGTGCTCATCGCCAACCGCGGCGAAGTCGCGGTCCGTGTTATCCGCGCGTGCCGCGATATGGGCATCAAGACCGTCGCCGTTTATTCCACGGCCGATGCGGACGCGCTACACGTGCAGCTTGCCGACGAGGCGTATTGCATCGGCGGCCCGCGTCTTGCCGAGAGCTACCTCAACGACGATGCCGTGCTCACCTGTGCCGTAAAGTCGGGGGCAAAGGCGATCCATCCCGGCTATGGCTTCTTTTCCGAGAAGGCGAGCTTCGTGCGCGACTGCGACAAGTTCGGTCTGGCGTTTGTCGGTCCTTCGGCCGAGGTGATCGACAGCATGGGCGACAAGGACGCCGCACGCCGAACGGCCGCTGCTGCGGGCGTGCCCATCGTGCCGGGCTGCGATTTGCTCAAAAGCCCCGAGGAAGCAACGGCCGAGGCCGAGCGCATCGGCTGCCCCGTGCTTATTAAGGCGCGCGCGGGCGGCGGCGGTCGCGGTATTCGCAAGGTCGAGCGCGTGGAAGATGCGGCAAAGGCGTTCATCGAGGCGCGTGCCGAGGGTGAGGCCGTTTTTGGCGACGGCGAGTGCTACATGGAGAAGTTCGTTGCGCCGGCGCATCACGTTGAGGTACAGATTATGGCCGATAAGCAGGGCCATGTGTTTTCGCTCGGCGAGCGCGAGTGCTCGGTGCAGCGCCGCAACCAAAAGCTGATCGAGGAGAGCCCCGCGCCGTGCCTCGACGGACGCGATGATATTCGCGCGCGCATGCACAAGGCCGCGCGCGACCTGGCTCGTGCCGTTGGCTATGAGGGCGCTGGCACCATCGAGTTTTTGTACTCAGATGACGGCAATTTCTACTTTATGGAAATGAACACGCGCTTGCAGGTGGAGCATCCGGTTACGGAGTTTGTGACCGATACCGACCTGGTTAAGTGGCAGCTGCGCGTGGCTGCCGGCCAGCCTCTGCCCTTTGAGCAGGAGGACGTACCGGTCCGCAACCACGCCATGGAGTGCCGCATCAATGCCGAAACGCCGGACTTTCTACCGTCATGTGGAACGGTCACCGCGTTGCGTGTGCCGGGTGGTCCGCGCGTGCGCTGGGATTCCGCCATGTTTACCGGAGCGAAAGTTCCGCCGTACTACGACTCCATGCTCGGCAAGCTCATCGTGTGCGCGCCCACGCGTGACGGTGCCATTCGCAAGATGCGCTCGGCCCTGGGCGAGCTCGTGATTGAGGGCGTGAGCGAAAATAGCGAGCTTCAGCTCGACGTGCTGGCAAACGACGAGTTTTTGTCGGGCATGTATCACACCGATCTGATGGGGCATCTCTATGCTGATGAATAGAAAAGCGAAGACGGTCAATGTCCTTGAGGGGCCGATAACCGAGTCGTGCGCCGAGTTCCCCGCGCGCCACGTGTTTGTCAAATGCCCGGAGTGCCGCCGTGTGATCGATGAGGCGCGCCTGCACGACAACCTCGAGGTCTGCCCTCGTTGCGGCAAACACTTTCGCGTGAGCGGTCGCGCGCGCATGCGCATGACGGTCGACGCGGGTACCTTTGAGGAATGGGATGCCAATCTGGCGTCGAAGGACTTCCTCTCGTTTCCCGGTTATGCCGACAAGCTTAAGAGCGTGAGCGAGCGTTCGGGCGAGCGCGATGCCGTTGTGTGCGGCAGGGGCAAAATCTGCGGCTGCGATACCGCGCTCTTCTTTATGGATGCCAACTTTATGATGGGCTCAATGGGCTCCGTGGTGGGCGAGAAGATCTGTCGTGTCTTTGAGCGCGCGGCCGAGTTGGGGCTGCCGGTCGTTGGCTTTACCGTATCGGGCGGCGCCCGCATGCAGGAGGGCGTGACCTCGCTCATGCAGATGGCCAAGATTTCTGCGGCGGTTAGGCGCCACAGCGAGGCGGGCGGCCTGTATATCACGGTGCTCACCGATCCCACGACCGGAGGTGTAACCGCGAGCTTTGCCATGGAGGGCGACATTATCCTGGCCGAGCCCGATGCCCTGACGGCATTTGCCGGCCCGCGCGTGATCGAGCAGAACATGCACAAGCGTCTGCCCAAGGGATTCCAGCGTTCCGAGTTTTTGCTGGAGCACGGCTTTTGCGATGCCGTTGTTCCGCGTGGTGAGATTGCGCTCACGGTAGGCGAGCTGCTGGCGCTGCACGAAGGGCACGCGCCCGGCCTGGGGGCACCGCATGAGATCGTGCATACGGGTCGTCGCGACAAAAAGCTGGGACACTTGTTTAAGCGCTCGGTCGCACCAAAAAGCGCGCTCGAAATCGTCAAACAGACTCGCTCGGCGAACCGCGCCACGGCAGGCGAGATGATCTCGTTGGGTCTCGACGGATTCGTAGAGCTGCACGGCGACCGCTACTTTGGCGACGATGCTGCCGTGGTGGGCGGCATCGGCTGGAAAGACGGGCGACCCGTGACGGTTATCGCCATCGAGCGCGGTACCACGACCAAAGAGCGCATGCGTCGCAACTTTGGTATGGCACATCCCGAGGGCTACCGCAAGGCACGTCGCCTGATGCACCAAGCCGAGAAATTTGGTCGGCCGGTTCTGTGCCTGGTTGATACTTCGGGCGCGTTTTGCGGCATCGGTGCCGAGGAGCGCGGCCAGGGCGAGGCGATTGCCCAGAATCTCATGGAGATGAGCGGCCTTAAGACGCCGATTGTCTCGGTGGTGACAGGCGAGGGCGGCTCTGGTGGCGCGCTGGCGCTGTCCGTGGCCGACCGCATCCTGATGCTCTCAAGCTCGGCCTATTCGGTCGTGAGCCCCGAGGCCTGTGCGTCGATCCTGTGGAAGGATACCGAGCGCGCGAATGAGGCCGCTGAGGCGCTTAAGCTCACGGCCCCCGATCTGTTGGCGCTCGGCATCATCGACGGCATTGTCGACGATAGGGGCCTGTCGCATGAGGAGATCGCCGGTGCCGTCATGTCCTCGGCATTTGATGCCTTCGATACGCTTGGGCAGCTCGACGACGCGACCCTCACAAACCTCCGCTACGAAAAGTACCGCGCAATCGGTCAGTACCGCACGATGTGACAAAGGGACAGCCCGCATGTCACATTGGGAAAGGCGTTCCATGTCACAAGTTTCTAACACCTCGTTTACAACGACGGTTTCATCAAACGCCATGGCCGTGGTGGACTATCTGTCCAAAAGCATGATGTCGGCGCTGCCGTTTATTGTTTGCGCGGCGTTGTTCCGCACCGCCGCCGTCGTTATGGGCGAAGGCATGCTGGGCCTGTGGTCTGCCGATTCCGAAATCTATCGCCTGTTCTACAGTTGGCTCTATAACGCCGGCTACTACTTTTTGCCCATTTATCTTGGTTGGGCGGCCGCCCGCCAGCTCGGTTGCTCGGAGCAGCTGGGCATGATGCTGGGCGGCGTATTGATTGCGCCCGATCTGCTTAAGCTCGTCGATGCCGCATCGACGACGGGGGCAGCGATGGCTTTCGTGTATGGTCTGCTTCCCGCGCCGGTCAACGATTACACAACGACTGTTATTCCGGTTCTCATCTCGGTGCCCGTGCTATGGCAGGTGGAGCGTTTCTTTAAGCGCACTATCCCTCAGGCTGTGGCGTTTTCTTTTGTACCGTTTGCAACCATGCTCGTTATGGTTCCGGTGTCGCTGTGTGTTACGGCGCCGGCAGGCAGCTATCTGGGCATGCTGTTGGGACAGCTTATGTTTATGCTTGGCAATTCCGGTGGCATCGTGTCGCTGCTCACGCTCATGGGGCTTGCCGCGGGCTGGGAGTTTCTTAAGATCGCGGGTGTCAGCAACGTTGTCCTATCGCTCGCCTATGCGCAGTTTATGAGTGTGGGAACGGATTCGTGCATCCTGATCGCCGCGACGATGGCAACGTTCGCCGTTTGGGGTATGCCCTTTGGCGCGTCGCTCCGCGTTGCGGATAAGGACGAGAAGGCGCTCATGCTGGGCTATTCAATCTCGGGTATTCTTGGCGGCGTAAGCGAGCCAGCGCTGTACGGATGCGGCTTTAAATATGGCAGGTGTCTGACGTGCATGGCCGTTGGCGGCGCCGTCGGAGGCCTTGTTGCGGCCGTAGGCCACGTTACGGCTTATACTATCGGTATGACGAATGTTCTTATGGTCATTGGCTTTGCCACGGGCGGCATCTCGAATCTGCTGTGGTGCTGCGCTGCCGGCGGCGCAGCATTTGCGGTGTCTGCGGCGCTGAGCTACTGCTTTGGCGTGGTGCCGACAAAGGTGCAGGCGGCAGAAGACGAAGCTGATTCGCTCGAAACAGTGGCGAGCGCTGCTGAAGCAAGCGCATAAATCTGTGCGACAAAAGGACGATTCCTTTGTCATATTCCAAGGCTGCGGCCCGTGTGGGCTGCGGCCTTTTTGTATCTGGAGGACAAAGTGGCTACACTACAATCCGTTTGAGCAATAGATATATAGGTAGTACCGTGGGGACTGATGAGGATGGTCGAGTGGATTGTTCGTCGTGCGCAGGGCGACCGTGCGCGCGTGGGAACGTTGACGGGCATAGTGTGTATTCTCGCCAATGTTGCGCTTTGCGCTGCGAAGGGTGCAATTGGCGTGCTGTCGGGATCGGTTTCGATTGTGGCGGACGCTATGAACAACCTGTCTGATGCCAGCTCGAACATCGTGAGCGTGCTTGGCTTTAAGCTGGCGGGCAAGCCGGCCGACCCCGAGCATCCTTACGGACATGGCCGCTACGAGTATCTCTCGGGTCTGGTCGTGGCGGCGCTCGTGCTGCTGATTGGCGTTGAGCTGGTGAAGTCGTCGGTGGAGCGAATTGTCAACCCCGAGCCTGTCGAGTTCTCGCTTGCCCTGGTGGCGGTTCTAGTGCTTTCGATGGTCGTAAAGCTCTGGATGGCGGCCCTCAACCAAAAGCTCGGCGATCGTATTGAGTCCGAGACGCTGCATGCGACCGCTCAGGACTCAAAGAACGATGTCCTAGCTACGGGTGCTGTGCTGGCGTGCGCAATTGTTTCGCAGGTGACGCACATCAATCTTGACGCATGGGTCGGCCTTGCCGTTGGCGCCTATATTGGCTGGAGCGGCTTTGAGCTCATCCAGGATACGGTAAGCCCGCTTTTGGGCCAGGCACCCGATCCCAAGTTGGTCAAGCACATCCGAGACAAGATCATGAGCTACCCCGGCGTTTTGGGTGTTCATGACCTAATGGTTCACGATTACGGTCCGGGCAGGAAGTTTGCAAGCGCGCACGCCGAGATGGCGGCCGAGGCAAGCCCGCTGGAAAGCCACGACACGCTCGATAACATCGAGCAGTCGTTTAGGAACGAAGACGGCATGATCGTCACGCTCCATTACGACCCCATCGTGACCGACGACCCCAAAGTGGCGAGCATGCGCTTGCGCATTCACGCCATGGCTCAGGAGATTGATAGCCGCCTTTCGATTCACGACTTGCGTTGCGTACCGGGCCCCACGCACACCAATGTGATTTTTGACTGCGTGCGACCCTCGGATTTGGCGATGAACGCCGAGGACCTAAAGCGCGCGTTGGCGAAACGTGTCGAATCCGAATATCCCAAGTCGATTGCCAAGATCACGATCGACGAAGACTACGTAGGCCATACCCACGAGTAGGGCTGCGCCGGTAGAGCAAGTTATACAGAAGGGGAGAGCATGAAGCGTCTATATCTACTCCGCCACGGTCAGACAGAATTCAACGTTAAAAAGCTGGTCCAGGGCCGCTGCGATTCTCCGTTGACCGACCTCGGCCGCAAACAAGCGGGAATGGCAGCCGCATGGCTCAAAGCCCACGGCGTCGTCCCCGACAAAGTGGTCTCTTCGCCCTTAGGCCGAGCCATGGACACGGCAAGTCTCGTCGCAACCGAACTCCTCGGCCGGGATGCAGCAGTCGAGCCCTGCGAAGGCATCATCGAGCGCAGCTACGGCACCTTCGAAGAAGGCCCCCACGACGCCCTACCCACCGACGTCTGGGACCCCGGCGAGGACCTGATCCCATTTGGCGGAGAAGGAAGCCATGCCCTGCAGGAGCGCATGGTGGGCACCCTCACCAATCTCATGGGCTCTGAGGGCATCGAAACCCTTCTAGCAGTAAGCCACGGCAGCGCCAGCCGCCAATTCATCAAAGCTGCAGCCCCAGAGGGCTTCGAGTTCCCAACAAAACTCCCCAACTGCGCCATCATGATTTTCGATTTCGAAGAGGAAAAGTCGGGAGAAGAAGGCAACGCGCCCCAATCCAAGTTTATCTTGCAGCAAATCATCGATCCTCAACAAAGTAATTAGCTGAGCGAGCAGAGTTAAGCAGACATCAACGTGTCGTCTCCCGAGCACGGCGGAGGGCCGGAGAAATATATTAAGGTCATCGCGAGTTCCGCACGCAAAGGAGAGCACTTAATGTGCTCTCCGTCTTGCGCAGGACTGTAGAGCAGGGACCTTAATATATTTCTCCGGCCCTCCGCCGTGCTCGGGAGCCATCCACGCACTTTACCTGCGTAAACAATGTGAGTGAAATATGAATCTCGATGGATACGCCCGCAGCCGTGTATACTAAACAGCTGTGTGAAACCAGGGGAGTATTCTGGCTGGACAAAATGCCTGCTTAATAGGGTTGTCAGGTAGTCCGGGCGAAATACAAGGCTGGGGAGCACGTCGTGTAAGTAGTGGTCCTCTAGGGGCGTACGCTCGGTGGCGTACGCATTGTCCCAAGACCACGCGAGAGTTGGGATCATATCTTGATCAGCATGATTCTCGGCCGCAAGATTGGCATGACCCAGGTTTGGGACGAGGACGATAACGTCGTTCCCGTCACGGTCATCCAGGCTGGCCCCTGCGCTGTCTCGCAGGTTAAAACTCAGGCAACCGACGGCTATGACGCCGTCCAGATCGGTTTCGGCGACATCAAGGCCAAGAACGTGAACAAGCCCATGGCTGGTCACTTCGCCAAGGCTGGCGTCGAGCCTGTCCGCTTCCTTCGTGAGGTCCGCGTCGAGAACGGCGAGGAGCACAAGGTCGGCGAGGTCGTCACCGTCGCTGATTTCGCTGATGTCGAGAAGGTCGACGTCATCGGTACCTCCAAGGGTAAGGGCTTCCAGGGTCGCATCAAGCGCTGGGGTCAGCGCCGCGGTCCTATGACGCATGGTTCTCACTTCCAGCGTCACCCCGGTTCTATCGGTCAGTGCGCCTATCCTGCGCGCGTCCTCAAGGGCGTCAAGATGGCCGGTCACATGGGTAACGAGCGCGTTACCGTCAAGAACCTTTCCGTTGTCCGCATCGATGCCGAGCAGAACCTCATCTTGGTCAAGGGCGCTGTCCCGGGTGCCAAGAATGGTCTCGTCGCCATCCGTATGGCCTAAGGGCCCAGCCCATTTAGCCCAGCGTCATACCAAGGAGAACACTTAAATGGCAAAGTTTGAAGTAAAGAACAGCGAGGGCAAGAAGGTCGCCGAGGCCGAGCTCGCCGCTGAGGTGTACGGCATCGAGCCGAACATCCACGTTATGCACCACATCGTCAAGTGCCAGATGGCCTCTTGGCGTCAGGGCACCCAGTCTGCTAAGGGTCGCTCTGAGGTTTCCGGTGGCGGCAAGAAGCCTTGGCGTCAGAAGGGCACCGGCCGTGCCCGCCAGGGTTCCATCCGTGCTGCCCAGTGGCGTCACGGTGGCGTTGTCTTCGCCCCCAAGCCCCGTTCCTACGCTAAGCGTATGAACAACAAGGAGGTCAAGCTGGCTATGCGCTCCGCGCTGTCCGCCAAGCTGGCCGATGGCGAGCTCGTGCTCGTCGACGACTACGGCTTCGAGAAGCCTTCCACCAAGGCTGCCGTCGCCATGCTCAAGGCTCTCGGCCTTGAGGGCAAGCGTCTGACCATCATCGTTCGCGATGAGGACGTCAACGCCTACCTGTCGTTCCGCAACATTCCCAAGACGTTCATCATCACTGCCGACGAGGCCAACACCTACGATCTCGTCAACAACAACGCTGTGCTGATGCCCGCCGACATCGCCGCTCACTTCGGGGAGGTGCTTGCATAAATGACCGCCCACGAGATCATCATCCGTCCGATCGTGTCCGAGCGTTCCTTCTCCGGCATGGAGCTGAACAAGTACACGTTCGAGGTCGCCAAGGATGCTAACAAGTATCAGATCAAGGACGCTGTCGAGGAGATCTTCGGCGTCAAGGTCGTTCGCGTGAACACCCTGACGGTCAAGCCCAAGACCAAGCGCGTGCGCTATGTCGCCGGCAAGACCCGTTCTTGGAAGAAGGCCATCGTCACGCTGGCCGAGGGCGACACCATCGAGGTCTTTGGCAACCAGGCCTAAGACTCGCTGCTGTTGAGTGAGCTCATGCCTCCCAAATAGGGGAGGCGAGAGCTCAAGGTTTCGGGCGTATAAAATGGACACGCCCGGAACCGTGTATACGTCCGGTGTCATCGCACCCGAGGCAGAACCTCGAATCCCTGTCTGCGATGGCTAACGGATTCCTATTGAAAGGGATTGTAATGGCTGTAAAGCACCTTAAGCCGACCTCCGCTGGTAGGCGTTGGCAGACGATCTCCGATTTCTCCGAGATCACCTGCACCAAGCCCGAGAAGTCTCTTCTCGAGCCCCTGCCCAAGAAGGCCGGTCGTAACAACAACGGCCGCATCACCACCCGCCACCAGGGCGGCGGCGTGAAGCGTCGTTACCGCGTGATCGACTTCAAGCGCAACAAGGACGGCGTGCCCGCCAAGGTTGCCACGATCGAGTACGATCCGAACCGTTCCGCTCGCATCGCTCTGCTGCACTACGCTGACGGTGAGAAGCGCTACATCCTGGCCCCCAAGGGCCTCGAGGTCGGTCAGACCATCATGTCCGGTTCTGACGCCGACATCAAGCCGGGCAACGCTCTGCCCCTCGCCGACATCCCCGTCGGTACGCTCATCCACGCCGTCGAGTTCCAGCCGGGCAAGGGCGCTGCTATCGCCCGTTCCGCCGGTAATTCCTGCCAGCTGATGGGTAAGGAGGGCAAGTACGCTATCGTCCGTATGCCTTCCTCCGAGATGCGCCGCATCCTCGTTACCTGCCGCGCCACCGTCGGTGAGGTCGGCAACGCCGATCACGCCAACATCGTCATCGGCAAGGCCGGCCGTAAGCGTCACATGAACGTGCGCCCGACCGTCCGCGGTACCGTCATGAACCCTGTCGACCACCCGCACGGCGGTGGCGAGGGCAAGAACCACACCTCTGGTCGTCCCTCTGTTACCCCCTGGGGTAAGCCGACGAAGGGCCTTCGTACGCGCAAGAAGAAGAAGGTCTCGAACCAGCACATCATTCGTCGCCGTAAGAAGTAATTTCGGATACCGAGTTTTAGGAGAAAGCACTTATGAGCAGAAGTCTCAAAAAGGGCCCGTTCGTGGAGACTCGCCTTCTCTCGCGTATCACCGCGATGAACGAGGCTGGCAAGAAGGACGTCGTGAAGACCTGGTCCCGCGCGTCCACCATCTTCCCCGAGATGGTTGGTCACACCATCGCCGTCCACGACGGCCGCAAGCATGTGCCCGTGTATGTTACCGAGTCCATGGTTGGTCACAAGCTCGGCGAGTTCGCGCCGACTCGTACGTTCCGTGGCCACAAGGCCAAATAGGGGGTTAACCGTAAATGGCAACTAAGTCTATTGAAACTGAGGCCACCGAGGTTCGCGCCGTCGCTAAGTACGTGCGTGTTTCCCCCAGCAAGGCCCGCCTGGTGGTCGATCTGATCCGCCGCAAGCCTGTCGCTCAGGCCTTCGACATCCTCCACTTCTGCGACCGCGCCGTCGCCGTGGATGTCGAGAAGGTTCTCCGTTCCGCCGTTGCGAACGCCGAGAACAACAACGGTCTGCGTGCCGACAACCTGGTTGTCGCCGCTGCCTATGTTGACGAGGGTCCGACGCTTAAGCGCATCCGTCCCCGCGCCAAGGGTTCCGCTTCTCGCATTCTGAAGCGTACTTCCCACATCACCGTCGTCGTTGCTCCTCGAAAGGAGGCGTAAAGCTGTATGGGTCAGAAAGTCTACCCCACCGGCTTCCGTCTTGGCATCACCGAGAACTGGCGCTCCCGCTGGTTCGCAGAGAAGGATTACGCTAAGACCCTCGGTAACGATCTCGAGATCCGCAAGTACCTCGAGAAGCGTCTTTCCCGCGCAGCTGTCTCCCGCGTCGAGATCGAGCGCGCTGGCGACAAGGTGAAGGTCATCATCCTCACCGCTCGCCCCGGCGTTGTCATCGGTAAGAAGGGTGCCGAGATCGATACCCTCCGCACCGAGCTCGAGAAGGTCGCTGGCGTCTCCAAGGGCCAGCTCTCCGTCGACGTTGTCGAGATCAAGCGCCCCGAGCTCGACGCCAACCTCGTTGCTCAGTCTATCGCCGAGCAGCTCGAGGGCCGCGTTGCCTTCCGTCGCGCTATGCGCAAGGCTGTCCAGTCTGCCCGCAAGGCCGGCGCTAAGGGCATCCGTATCCAGTGCTCCGGTCGTCTCGGCGGTGCCGAGATGGGCCGTCGTGAGTGGTACCGCGAGGGTCGCGTGCCTCTGCACACCCTCCGTGCCAAGATCGACTACGGCACGGCTGTCGCCAGCACCACCATGGGCGCTTGCGGCGTGAAGGTCTGGATCTACCTGGGCGAGAAGCTCCCGGGCCAGCCTGTTCCCAACCCTGCACTCGAGGGCTCTTCCCGTCCTCGTCGTCGTAACTCCGAGAGGAGGGGTCAGTAGTGCTTGCCCCTAAGCGTATTCTTCACCGCAAGGTGCAGCGTGGCTCCATGAAGGGCCAGGCCAAGGGTAATACCGAGCTGCATTTCGGCGAGTTTGGTATCCAGGCTCTCGAGGCCCATTGGATCACCAACCGTCAGATCGAGGCCGCTCGTATTGCCATGACCCGCTACATGAAGCGTGGCGGTCGTGTCTACATCACGATCTTCCCCGATAAGCCCATCACCAAGAAGCCCGCCGAGACTCGCATGGGTTCTGGTAAGGGTAACCCCGAGGAGTGGGTGGCCGTCGTCAAGCCCGGCCGCATCATGTTCGAGGTCAAGGGCGTGCCCGAGGAGGTCGCTCGCGAGGCTCTGCGTCTTGCACAGCACAAGCTTCCCATCAAGACCAAGATTGTTGCTGCCAAGAACGCTGAGCAGCGCATCGAGAAGGAGATGGCTGAGGAGGCCGCTCTCGAGGCCAAGTGGGCTGCTGAGGACGCCGCCGCCGCCAAGGAGGAGAACTAATGAAGCCCGCAGAGATTCGTGAGCTCTCGGACGCTCAGCTCGTTGAGAAGCTGAAGGAAATGCGCGCCGAGCTCTTTAACCTTCGTTTCCAGATGGCCACCAGCCAGCTGGACAACACCGCTCGCGTCAACACCGTGAAGAAGGACATCGCTCGCGTCCTCACGGAGCAGCGCGCCCGCGAGATCGCAGCGGAGAAGTCCGCTGTCGCCGAGTAGGACCTAAGGAGAGAACATGACTGATTCGCGTAACTCGCGTAAGGTCCGTACGGGTGTCGTTACCTCCGTCTCCGGTGCCAAGACCATTGTTGTCACCATCACCGAGCGCAAGCGTCACCCCAAGTACGGCAAGATGATGACCAGCTCCAAGAAGCTGCACGCTCACGACGAGGAGTGCACGGCTGGCGTGGGCGACACCGTCCGCGTTATGGAGACCCGTCCTATGTCCAAGATGAAGCGTTGGCGCCTCATCGAGGTCGTCGAGCGCGCTAAATAAGCAGTCGCTCTTACGACTTGTACGTTTCCGAAGATGTGCGTATGCCTGGCTTGCATACCACGGGCCGTATAAAGGCTGCGCACCTCTCTTCGGTTCTTAGTTCGGAGGAACATCTACCATGATTCAGATGCAAACCATGCTGAACGTCGCCGACAACTCCGGCGCTCGCAAGATTCGCTGCATCAAGGTGCTTGGCGGTTCCAAGCGTCGTTATGCAGGCATCGGCGATGTGTTCATCGGTGCTGTCCAGGAGGCTACCCCTGGCGCCAACGTCAAGAAGAAGGACGTTGTCCGTTGCGTCGTCGTTCGCACCGTTAAGGAGATCCGCCGCAAGGATGGCTCCTACATTCGCTTTGATGAGAACGCCTGCGTTGTCATCAACAACGATGGTTCGCCCGTCGGCACCCGTATCTTCGGGCCCGTCGCTCGCGAGCTTCGTGACAAGAAGTACATGAAGATCGTCTCGCTCGCTCCCGAGACCTTGTAGTTAGGGGAGATATATGTATATCAAGAAGGGCGATAAGGTCCAGGTTCTCTCTGGTAAGGATCGCGGCAAGCAGGGCGTTGTCCTGCGTGCTCTCCCCGCCGAGAACAAGGTCGTTGTCGAGGGCGTTTCGGTCGTCAAGAAGGCCGTCAAGCCCAACGCTGCCAACCAGCAGGGCGGCATCGTTTCGCAGGAGGCTCCCATCGACGCCTCCAACGTCAATCTCGTCTGCCCCGAGTGCGGTAAGGTTACCCGCGTCGGTCACGAGAAGGACGGCAAGAACAAGCTGCGCGTCTGCAAGAAGTGCGGCCACAAGTTCTAAGCTGCCCGCAACATCAAGTTGCTAGCAAAGGCCCGGATGCCACGGCACCCGGGCCTTTTTCTATCCCCACTCGATGGCTTCGGTTCTGCCGTCCTGTCATTCCGGTTGCATCCAGTTTTCGGTGCCGTCTCGAATCGAGTGCCGCCAGGTGACACCCTGTCGCGTTTCGTCGGCTTCGGGGACAAAAGTCGGGACAACTTCAAAAACTATTTTCGAACTCAGGGCTTTGAGTTTTTGTTTTTGTCCCAAAGGGCGCGGCGGGATGCCTTTGGAGGCTCGATAGCGCCGAAAACGCCCGTTTTGAAACTTAAATGCCTTTTCGCGTGCAAGCCGCCAGCTGCAATAGGAAGTGAATCAACGCAGGTGGCTTTCAAGCAGTTTGCAAAACTGCAGGTCGCAGGTCTTCATTGCCAGTAGGAGAAATGAGTAGTCTCAGGTGGCTTGCCCATGAGTTGACGAACGGGATTTGAGATTACGCTGACGTCCGGAAACGCTTCGAGCACGGCGTTACGTTTTTGGGGTTTGGGCGTAGCCCCTGCACCCGCGAGCGCGGGCCTTAAGCCCGCCGAGAGGGTGACGCGTCGAAAACGAAGGGGAAAGAGAGAAGGGGCCGTCCCTATCATTCAGGTTGCGACCGAAGAAGACAAGGAGACCCCCTGAGCCTGAATGATGCCCCACAGACCGCGTCCGACCGAGCTCAAGCCGAGCTTTTCCTGACGTCCGCCTTCGCGAAGATGATGGCTGGATTGGCTATGGATTGGCAACACTTATTTGGACGATTCCGGGAGGGACGGCCCCGCCTCCCTGAACTCGACCGGCGACATGTAGCCCAGCGTTGAGTGGATCCTGAAGTTGTTGTACCAGTGCACGTAATCCAAGAGCTTGGCTCGGAGCTCGCGCGTCCCTCCTCGGTCCTTCGGAGTGGCCGACGATCTCCCCGTTGCAGAGGTCGACGAGCAGGCAGACGTAGTTCCACGACGCCCCGACGCGCACGCAGGCCAAGTCGCTGCATATATGGGTGCACGGCGCCCTGCCGCCGAAGCCGCGCGCGACGACGTTCGACACGTCGGCCTCGTTGACCGCCCCGGGGTGCACCTTGAACCTCTTCCTGCCGTATGCGCCGGCCAGGCCGTTCTCCCTCATGATGCGGCAGACGCGGCGCCGGCTGACGGTAACGCCCGACCTCCCGGGCGACGCCTTGATCTTGCGCGATCCGTTCCGGCCCTTGCTGGCGGCGTGCGCCGCCGCGGCCGCCGTCGCCCCCGACATTAAGGTCCTCAAGGGCCGCGTCGTCTCCGGCGACCAGTTCGTCTCGCCCGCGGAACAGAAGGAGCGAATCCTCGCGACCTTCGGCGACCTGTGCTGCGAGATGGAGGGCTGCACCATCGCGCAGGCCGCTTATCTCAACGGCGTGCCCCTCGTCGTCGTGCGCGCCATCAGCGACAAGCCCTGCGCCGAGGGCCGGGTCGTCGACTACAACACCTTCGAGAAGAAGGCCGCCTGCGACTGCGCCCGCATCGCCGCGCGCATGGTTAAGCTTTAGGCCCTGCGCGCCGGGGCCCTTCTTTATGTTGGGACCCCGGCGCGCCGGGCCCTTTCCAAAGCGAAGTGTCGAGCCGAAGTGTTGAGCGTCGGCCCTGAATGTTCAATGGCCGTTGTTTTCTGCCCCTCAAGTGGTGGACTTTTCCTCGGAGCTGTTGATTCCCCCACGCGCCCCCTTCCGTTCTCTGTTCTCCCCTTATACTCCTTGTACGAGGAGGTAAGAAGTCATGGACAAGACCACACAGGACAGCTTGTCAAAGAAACCCGTCGACATGAGGGACAGGATTCTCGAGCATCTCGAGGCCCTCACCTCTGCCGTCTCGCTCGACGACCTTGCCCGTCTGTCCACCTCCGACATCGCCGAGACGCTCATCATCTCCAGGAGCCTGGCGAGCCAGTACCTCAACGACCTTGTTCGCGCCGGTCTTGTGGTTAAGGTGGCGGGCAGGCCTGTCCGTTATTTTCATCGCCGCGCGTTCCAGAAGCGTTTTCAGGTAAAGCTCTCTGCAAGCGAGTACGCCTCGCTCGCCGACCTCATCCAGGCGACGGGAATCGCCGATCACCGCGACTTCGCGCGTGCCGTGGGCTTCGACATGAGCCTCAGCTCCGTTGTCGAGCAGTGCAAGGCTGCGGTTCAGTACCCTCCGTTTGGCCTGCCCATCCTCTTGAGCGGCGGCGTGGGTGTCGGTAAGTCTTTCCTTTCTCGCCTTGTGTACGAGTACGGCAAGAACCAGGGCTTGCTGTCCCGCGACTCCTCCTATGTGCGCATCGACTGCGCCGGGGTCCCGGACGCCGCCTCGTTCAACGGGCTTCTTGACGAGTCGATCGCGAAAGCGCGCGGGGGTGTGGTCTTTGTCAACGGCATCGAGGCACTCTCTCCCTCTGCGATGGAGCACTGCCTTGCGACGGCCCTCGGGCTCGATGCCTCCCAGGATGCGCCGCGCGCTCGCCTCGTTCTTTCGACGACGCTTTCCGCCGATGACCTGAAGGTTTCCTCGGCCTACAGCAAAATGCCCATCTGTGCCCGCGTCCCCTCACTCAAGGAGCGGACCCCCGAGGAGCGCGAGGATCTCATCTTGAGCTTCCTGCGCAGCGAGGGGTGCCGAATCGGTTCTGATGTGAAGATCAGCCGCGGCGCATACCGTTGCCTCGTGAACGCGGACTTTTCCGATAACATCGCCGGCTTGCGCGCCTGCGTGACGAACTGCTGTGCCAAAGCGTTCCTCAATCGCGAGGGCGACTACGTCGTCGTTCGCCCGTATCTTCTTCCCAGCGGGCTCCTCTCCTCCGCGCAGATCGATCAACAGCCCGACGATGGCGTTCTGATCGACGCGTCTCTGGATGCCGCCGAGAGCACAGGGCCGGTCGAGCAGGCGCTCGATGCCCTGTGCTCCCTCGATGAGCGATTCTGCGCCGGGGAGCTCTCTGTCTCCGAGCTTGTCTCGCAAGCTGTCTCCGCTGTGCGCGGCGTTGAGGATCACTTGATCTTCGACCACGGCGTCGCCTCCTCGAGGTCGCGCGCCTTCGAGCGCGTCGTGGGCGCGGTCCTTGCCGACGCAGGCTCTTCTTATGGCATCGAGCTTTCGAGGAAGGTCGCTTTTCTACTGGCCCAGGAGATTTGCCTGCAGTTGTGGCCGGGTATCGGCCTGGCTAAGCGAAAGTCTGCCTGTGCGGAGCAAATCTCCCATCTCCTCGGTGCCGTGACCTCCGAATTGCCGTTTGCCTCGAGTGTCTCCGATCAGGTCGCCGCAGACGTGGAAGGGGCGCTGGGAATCTCGCTCGATCACTTCACGAAGACGCTTCTGACGCTGTGCGTCGCATCGGAGTCTCGCGATGCGAAGGCCCTTCGGACGCTCTGCGTCATCTTGTCCCACGGCTACTCAACGGCGACGAGCATCGCCGACGCGGCGAACCGTATGCTCGGCATGCATGTGTACGAGGCTGTCGACATGCCCTACGACCAGCAGCTGAAGGACATCGTCGGTCCGCTCCAGCGCCTCGTCGACCGCCATTCCTACTGTACCGGGGTCGTGTTCCTCGTCGACATGGGCTCCTTGGAGGAGGCCTATAAGGCCCTCGAGAACGTTACCGACTCCACTATCGGCGTGGTGAACAACGTCTCTACCGGTCTTGCGCTCGAGATCGGGGTCGGGCTGCTCGGCGGCAAGTCCATCGCCGAGGTTCTTGGCGATGCGACCGCCGCGTGCGTGACGCACTGCAAGGTGATCGAGCGCGTCAACCGTGAGGACGCCATCGTCTTCTGCTCCGAGTCCGGGGTCGACGCCGCGGAGAGGATACGCCAGCTCGTCTCGCAGAGCCTCCCGCGCACCATAGGCGCGCGCCTGCTCACGAGGCCCTTCAAGCAGCTCGTCGCGAACGGGTCGAACGACGCCGTTTTCTCCGAGCACCGCGTCTGCGCCGTCATCGGCACGGGAGACCCCGGGGTCGCCTCCGTCCCCTTCGTCGCCCTCGAGGACATCATGTCGACGGCGTCCGCCTCTAAGGTTGATGCCGTGTTCGGCAGGTGGCTTGACGCTTCCGAGCTCTCTTCTTTCCACGAGAAGCTGCTCTCGAACATGACGCTGCAGAACGTCATCCGCTCCATCACCATCCTCGACCCGGAGCGGCTATTCCATGAGATCGAGAGCGCCGTGCACGAGCTTCAGCGCAGGACAGGCGAGAAGATCGGCAGCAACGCCATCATTGGGCTCTACGTTCACCTCTGCTGTCTCGTCGAGCGCCTTGTTACCAGAAACCCCATTGAGACCTACGTTGGCCAGGACCGCTTCGAGGAGGAACGCGCCGATTTCATCGAGTCCTTCAGGCAGAGCTTCTCGAGCATCTCGACGCGCTATCGCGTAGAGGTTCCCGTAAGCGAGATCGCATATGTCTTCGACTACATAAGCGTGAGCGCCGCCCCGGCGCGAGAAGAGCGCCTCGGCTCCTCGGACCTCCTGCTCGACGAGTGACCTTCCCCGCGCCGCCGCAAGCTGACCGCGCGTCCTCAATAATCCGATAACCCCTTGCCCGGCGCGAATCCGGATAGTGCCGAGGCAGTACCGAACGCAAAACTTCATTTGATAGGAGCAAACATGAGTGTTGTTATGGCACGAATCGACAATCGCCTGCTTCACGGCATCATCGTGACGCAGTGGGCCCCGGTGTCGGGCGCGACCCGAGTCATGGTCATCGACGACAAGGTCGCCGGCGACGAGGTCCTGAAGTCCACCATGAGGATGGCGCGCCCCGCGGGCATGGCCGTTTCGATCATCTCCGAGCAGACCGCGCTCAAGAACTTCGCCGCGGGCAAGTACGACCGCGAGAAGGTCTTCGTCATCGCCAAGGAGCCCGAGACGATGCTTCGCCTGGTCGAGTCGGGCGTCGAGCTCCCGTCGCTGGTCGTCGGCGGCTCGCTCGTCAAGGAGGACGGCATCCAGCTCACCCAGCGCGCCTACGCCTCCGCCGAGAACGTCCAGAGCTACAAGGCGCTCATCGCCCGTGGCGTCAAGGTGACGGCCCAGTTCGTGCCCGCCGACAAGCCCGTCTCCGTCGCAGACCTCATCTAAGGGGGAAATATGGTCAACTTCACTATCCTGCAGGTCGTCCTTTTGACCCTGCTGGCCTTCATCAAGCACGTGGACTACTACGGCATCCCGATGATCTTCGTCAATTACGCCGTTTTCTGGGGCCTCATCACCGGAGTCGTCATGGGCGACTGGAAGACCGGCCTTGTCATCGGCGGCACCATTCAGCTCATGCAGCTCGGCGTCGCGGGCTTCGGCGGCTCCTCCATTCCCGACTACGGCACGATGGCCATCATCGCCACCGCCTACGGCGTGACCCTGGGCTCCGACACGGGCCTCGCCATCGGCCTGCCGGTCGGCATGCTCGGCATCCAGCTCGACGTCGTCGCCAAGATCCTCAACGGCTTTGTCGTCGAGAAGTCCCAGAAGTTCTGCAACGAGGGTAAGTTCAATCAGATGAACGCCATCCTGTGGGTCTGCCCCGCGCTCTTCGGCCTGTGCGCCGCCCTGCCCGTCTTTGTCTCCGTGACGCTCGGCCAGCCCGCCGTCAACTGGCTCCTCGAGGTCATGCCCCAGTGGTTCCTCTCCGGCCTCACCCTCGCCGGCAAGATGCTCCCGGCCGTCGGTATCGCCATGCTGCTCCGCTACATGCCAACCGCCAAGTACTTCCAGTACCTGCTCGCCGGCTTCTTCCTCTCGGCCTTCCTGAACGTGCCCATCATCGGCGCCGCCATCGTCGGCGTTGCCCTCGCGATTGCGTTCTACCAGCGTGCCGAGAGGGACACCGAGCTCGCCGCCCACGCTTCCGCAGACGTCTTCATCGGAGAGGATGAGTAACCATGGAAAACGAGAACATCACCGCCGTCGCCGAGGGCAAGCCCTCCGGCTACAAGGTCACCAAGAAGGACCTGCGCAACGCGAACTGGCGCTGGCTCATGAGCGTGTGCACCTTCAACTACCAGACCCAGCAGGGCGCCTCAGTCGCCTACGCCCTCTCGCCGGTCCTGAGGAAGATCTACACGAACGACGAGGACTATAAGCAAGCGCTCAACAACCACTTCCGCTACTACAACACCCAGCCTTGGCTCGCCGCCATCATCCTTGGCGCCTGCGTGGCCATGGAGGAGCGCGACGGCCTAGCGGCGGCGGACGCCGTCCAAGACCTGAAGATCGGCACCATGGGACCGCTCGCCGGCGTTGGCGACTCCCTGCTCATGACCATGATCCCGACCATCATGGGCTCCATCGCCGCCTACATGGCCATCGAGGGCAACCCCGTGGGAGCCGGCATCTGGTTCGCGCTCATCCTGGCCATCTTCTGGGTCCGCATGCACGCCCTCGAGTTCGGCTACAAGCAGGGCGTGAAGCTCGTCACCGACTTCAGCGAGAAGCTTCCCAACCTCACTGCCGCCGCCTCCGTGCTCGGCCTCACCGTGGTCGGCTGCCTCATCGCCTCGGTCATCGGCGTCACCTGCCCGATTAGCTTCAGCTTCGGCGACGTCGCGATGGAGATTCAGCCGCTGCTCGATAAGATCCTGCCTGCCATGATCCCCGCCGCCATCACGGGAAGCGCGTATTACCTTCTTACCAAGAAGAACGCGAGCATGACGGCCCTCATCCTCGTGGTGATCGTCCTCGCGATGGTCGCCTCCGCCGCCGGCATCCTCGCCTAGCTTCGACCCAAGAGATTGGTGAATCAATGAGAAAGATAGTTGTGGCGAGCCATTCCCTTCTCGCCCAGGGCTTCAAGGACACCCTCGAGTTCCTTACGGGTAAGGGCGACGCCGTCAACGCCGTGTGCGCCTACGTGAACGACAACGGCGAGGGGCTCGACGCGGCGGTCGAGGCGGCTCTTTCGGGCACTGACGAGGTCGTCGTCCTCACCGACGCGTACGGCGGCAGCGTGAACCAGCGCTTTTCCCGCTTCGCCTCCGACCGGATCCACGTGATCGCGGGTGTCAACCTCCCGCTCGCCATGACGGTCGCGCTCGCGCGCCCCGACGAGAAACTCGACTTCGACGCCCTCGTCAACGAGGCGCGCCAGCAGATCATCTACGTGAACGGTGCCAGTTCCGCCGAGTGCGACGACGACGAATAGAGGAGGTCGACGATGAGAGAGTTCCTTAAGGACGTGTGGATGCACGGCGGTGAGGAAAGCCGCGCCATCACCCCCGAGAACATCACGGGCGAGAAGGGCCGCGCCGCCATGTCGGCCAGCCACCTCGGCGTCGGCCGCAAGGGCTCGTGCTGCGTGCCCCTTGAGTCCGGCGAGACCATCACGCTCGCGGACATCGAGGGCCCCGGCATCATCCGCCACATCTGGATGACCGTCCCCGACAAGACCGCCGCCGGCAGCTTCGTCATGCGTGACCTCGTGCTGCGCTTCTACTGGGACGACGAGGAGACCCCCTCGGTCGAGTGCCCTGTCGGCGACTTCTTCTGCAACGGCTTCGGTGAGCGCGCCATCGTCAACTCGATGCCCATCTGCGTGAACCCGACGGGCGGCATGAACTGCTACTTCGAGATGCCCTTCAGGAAGCACGCCAAGGTCACGCTTACGAGCGAGCACCCCGGGTTCATTAAGTACATCTTCTACACGTTCAACTACGCGCTCACCGACGTGCCGGACGACGCCATGTACTTCCACGCCCGCTTTAACCGCGAGCGCAGCACCCGCAGGGGCGTCGACTACACCGTGCTCGACGGCGTGCGCGGCAAGGGCTACTACGTCGGCACCTACATGGCCCTTTGCGCCCTGGAGCGCTATTGGTGGGGCGAGGGCGAGATGAAGTTCTTCCTCGACGGCGACGAGGAGTTCCCCACGGTCACCTCGACGGGAGCCGAGGACTACTTCGGCGGTGCCTGGGCCTTCCTCGACAGGCCGCCCCACGCGTTGCCCGAGGCGCAGTGCTTCAACACGCTGTTCGCCGGCTACCCGTACCGCTCGACGCGCGACGCCACGCGCGACCGCTTCAGCGCGGGCAAGCCGAACCCGAATCCGATGCTCGCGACTAACGACGACGCGCTGCCCAGGCACGGCCTCTACAGGTGGCACCTTCCCGACCCGATCTCGTTCAAGGAGGACCTGCGCGTGACGTTCCAGGACCTCGGCAACGACGACATCAAGCTCTACGAGCGCGAGGACGACATCTCCACCGTCGCCTACTGGTACCAAAGCGAGCCGCACGCCGTGCTCGCCCCGTTTGCCGCAAGGCAGGACCGCGTGCCCAGGTAGGGTCGCCTCGAAACAAGCCAACGTTATGGGCGCCCGCGGTTGACCATGACTGCGGGCGTCCCTTTGTAAGGAGGATCACATGAGCGAAAAGCAAATGAGGCTCGGCGCCCTCGAAGCCGGCGGGACCAAGATGGTCTGTGCCGTGGTGTCCGGCGACGGCGAGGTCCTCGACCGCATGGAGACCCCGACGCTTACGCCCGCCGAGACCGTCCCGCAGATGATCGAGTGGTTCACCGCCCGCGATGTGGACGCGTTGGGCATCGGCGCCTTCGGCCCGACCTGCGTCGACCCCAACGACGAGCGCTACGGCTCCATCCTCCAGACGCCCAAGCTCGCGTGGCGAGGCCATGGTCTTCGCGCCGCGTTCGCCGACGCCCTCGGGATTCCGGTGGCCTACGACACGGACGTGAACGTTGCCTGCCTCGGCGAAGTGGTCTTCGGCTGCTGCAAGGGGCTCGAGGACGCCGTCTACGTGACCATCGGCACCGGCGTGGGCGCGGGCGTCATGTGCGCGGGCAGACTCCTTCACGGCATGCTGCACCCCGAGGCCGGTCACATGCTGGTAAGGACCCGTCCCACCGAGGAGGGACGCTGCGTCTGCCCGAGCCACGCGAGCTGTCTCGAGGGGCTCGCCTCCGGCCCCGCCATCGCCGCGCGCTGGGGAAAGCCCGCGGCCGAGCTCGCGGACAACGATGAGGTGTGGGCGCTCGAGGGGGATTATCTGGGGCAGATGTGCGCGAACCTCGTGCTCATGTACTCGCCTCGCCGCATCGTCCTCGGCGGCGGCGTGATGCACCAGGAGCAGCTCTACGGCATCGTCCGCAAGAAGACCCTCGAATATCTGGGTGGCTACATCCAGACCGCCGAGCTTAAGGACATGGAGAGCTACATCTGCGCCCCGGGCTGCGGCGGCGACCAAGGAATCCTCGGCGCGGCCGAGCTGGCAAGAAGGGCGCTCGCGTAACTTGCGCTCTCTCCGCCATACAACGCGTTAAGAAAAGACGAGCGCTTCTTGCCAATTGAGCGGCAAGAAGTGCTCGTCTTTTGCATTTGTTTTTGGGGCAGGACGCCCCGCCTCCGCTAGAGTCCCTGGACCGCCACACCCACGAGGTTTGGACCGGTGTGGACAAGAAGCGCGGGGCTGATGTCGGAGCGGACGACCTCCACCGCGTTGGCCACGCACTCGCACAGGGCCTGCTCCATGCGGTCGTAGAGGTCGGCGTGGGCCGAGGTGCGGCTCGCGGCAAAGCGCACCTTGGGGTGCTTCTCGACGATGGCGGCGATGAGCTTGACCTCGGTGCGATGCGGTACTTGCACAGCCATTTCGTGTACGCGAGGCTGTTGGCTTTCTGGGCCACAGCAATCACCTTCCCCCTAGTATGATGACCTGAACAATCCTCATGCTAGGGGGAAGGTTTTTGTCGCGTAGCGGAAATTGGCCTCCACCCGCTGAGCGGGTGGCTTTCTATGCCGCGCGTGCCGCGCGGCACGGACTAAAGTCCATGAATAAAAACGAGGAAGGCCACGTCCGGCCTCCCTCGCAAAGGGTCTCTGATTACTCCCACTCATTGGGGACAGACTTAAATGAGTGCTCTTGAAATGCCGGCGCCTGGGGACGTTCTTTTTCTGTCTGCAGTTTGGAACGTTCCTTTTCTGTCGGCAGTTTGGGACGGTCCTTAGAGCTGCAGCGCGCCATGAGCGACGAGGCGAAGCGGATCATCCTGTCTTTTGAGTTCTAAGCATAAGCCCCTGTCTCTGAGCAATGACCGGTTCGCATTTGTGCGTATTTGCGTGCGTGGGATTGCGTGAATATGCGTATAGATGCGCCGTTTACGGGACAAAAATGACCGTTTAGCGGTGAGATACGCACAAACACGCACAGACGCGCGTGTTTGTGCGAATATAGAGCTATCCGAAATGCAAGACGTTCTATGACACAGGAGGCACATATGGTAGATTCCAAGCAGGCTCCACTCGACTCCGCGGCAGCCGCAAAAGCAGCGTTCGCTTCGGTCCAGGACAAGCCATTCCCCGATGATATCTTTACGGCTCCCGAGCTTCGTTGGGCTGTGATCGGGTGCGGCGTTATCGCCAACCAGATGGCCCAGTCTCTCGCTCTTGCCGGCCGCAAGCTTGCGGGCGTCGCCAACCGTACGCTGTCCAAGGCTCAGGCTTTTGCCGAGCAGTATGGCATCGAGAAGGTCTATGAATCGGTTGAGGACCTCTACGCCGATCCGGGCATCGACGCCGTCTATATCACCACGCCGCACAACACGCATATCACCTATCTGCGTGACGCGCTGGCCGCCGGCAAGCACGTGCTCTGCGAGAAAGCCATTACCCTCAATTCCGCTGAGCTCGACGAGGCGCGTGCCATCGCCGACGAGCACAACGTCGTCCTCATGGACGCCACCACGGTGCTTCATATGCCCTTGTATCAAGAGCTGCGCCGTCGCATGGATGCCGGCGAGTTTGGTCGCATGAACCTCGCCCAGCTCAACTTTGGTAGCTACAAGGAGTACGGCGATCTGACCAATCGCTTCTACAACCGCAACCTTGCTGGCGGTGCCATGCTCGACATTGGCGTGTATGCCCTGTCCGTCATGCGTCTCTTTATGGCAAGCCAGCCCGCTGAGGTCGTTTCACTGGGCAACACCTGTGAGACCGGTGTTGACGTTGCGGGCGGCATCGTCTGCCGTAATGCCGAACAGCAGCTGGGCGTGGTGAGCCTTACGCTCCACTCCAAGCAGCCCAAGCGCTCGATCATTAGCTTCGACAAGTGTTATATCGAGGTCAACGAATATCCGCGTGCCGATCACGCGACCATCGTGTGGACTGCCGACGGTCACCGCGAGGAGGTCCACGCTGGCACCGAGGCCTACGCACTGTGCTACGAGATGGCCGATCTTGAGAAGGCCGTTGCCGGCGACGACTCTAAGCGTGAGCTTCTGGGCTATGCTTCTGATGTTATGGAGCTGATGACCAAGCTACGCGCCGACTGGGGAGTCGTGTACCCCGAGGAGGAGTAAGCGATGCTAGCGGAAGATAGGCTCAACGCGATCGTGTCGATGGTTCAGCAGACCGGCTCGGTTACCGTGCCGGAGCTTGCCGAAGCCCTGGGCGTGACGGCGTCTACCATTCGGCGCGACCTGCAGACGCTCGACCGAGCACACCGTATCGCCAAGGTGCACGGAGGCGCGACAAGTCTGGAGCGCGCGCACGTGACGCGCGACCTAACGCTTAATGAGCGCAGCGACCTCCATAACGACGACAAGGAGCGTATCTGCGCCCGTGCGGCGGCACTTGTGGAGCCCGAGAGCTTTGTATACATCGACTCGGGTTCGACGACGCTCAGGCTCATCGAGCATCTTCCACACCTTGAAGATGTCACCTATGTGACTGATTCCGTGCTCCATGCTCAGCATCTCGCTGTGCGCGGCATGCGCACCGTTGTGCTGGGCGGCGAGCTCAAGCCTGAGACCGAGGCTCTCGTCGGTCCCGATGCCTTGGCAACCCTAGACCGCTATAACTTCAACTGCGGCTTTTGGGGCTCTAACGGCATTGCCACCGAGCAGGGCTTCACGGCGCCCGATATCGAGGAGGCGCAGGTCAAGCGTATCTCGATGCGTCATACGGCCAAACGTTACGTAATCTCGGACGCCAGCAAATTTGGCATGGTGGCGCCCGTCAAGTTCGCGGACTTCCGCGACGCAACGATTATTACCGCAGGCGAGGTCCCCGCCAAGTACCGGGCAATGGACAACGTCATCACGGTCTAGCAGCAGGGGGACGGGCTAAGGCCAAAACCACCACAAAGGTGCCTGTCCCCATTGTGGTGGTTAGTAACGAAAACCGAGTAGTTTTCTCAATAGAAAAGCGGCAACGTCCATCACGGACGTTGCCGCTTTCGTCGTCTACTGTTTCTGTCTAAGTCTGTAACAACTGGACCGTTAAAAGTGGGATAGGTGTTACAGATTGAGATGCTTCCGAACCGCGCCGTCCCTTTGTCTCAATCTGTAACATCTGGGATCGATTTTGCCGAGTTACTGTTACAGATTGAGGTTTTCCCTTAAGGGGGATTCGAATGTCTCGATCTGTAACAGATAGACCGGAAAATGGGTTCTAACTGTTACAGATCGAGACGTTTTGGGACCGCGGCTGAGCCATTGCGGCAAAACCACCATAAAGGTGCTTGTCCCCTTTGTGGTGGTTTAGGGCTCCCAGGGGCAGGGGGCTTCGATGTGGATGTGCTCGCCGGTTACGGGATGCGTAAAGGACACGCTGTGGGCATGGAGCATGAGGCCGCAGGGACGCGGCGTTCCGTACAGGTCGTCGCCAACCAGGGGATGATGCTCGCTTGCCAGGTGCACGCGAATCTGATGCTTGCGGCCGGTGAGCAGCTCGACATCAATATACGAGCGCGTGGGCAGGCCGCGGCGGCTCTTAAGGCGCTTGAGTACCTTGACGCGCGTCTGAGACGGCTTGCCGCTGGCGCCGACGCGCATCTTGCGGCTGTCGTGACGGTCGCGGGCGATAGGCTTGTCGATGAGCTTCTCGTTCCAGTCGATCTTGCCCTCGGCGAGCGCCAGATAGTGCTTTTCGAATGCGTGGTCGATGACCATCTGGTCAAAGGCGGGCTGCGTCTGCTTGTCGAGTGAGAACAGCACCACGCCGGTGGTGTCACGGTCCAGGCGATTGAGCGGCTGCATGTCGGTCGCGGCAAAGCCGTCGCCCATCGCCAGCAGCAGGTCGCTGGCGTAGTCGGTAAGTGTGCGCTCGCCGGTGCCGTCACCGTGGACGATCATGCCGGCGGGCTTGTCGATGGCCATGAGCCAGGCGTCGCAGTAGAGGACTTGAGGTTCTTCGTTCACGTGTAAGCCTTTCGGTTAGCTAATTCCCACAAACATGCAGCCCGAGGTGGCGCCGCGCAGGCGGGCGGCCGGCTTGCGGCCGGCTTGAGCCGCCTCGACAGCGCGACGGACGCGAGCGACGGCACGGCCAATCTCATCGGCCTCGAGCAAGGTTCCGTCGACCATAAGACGGCGCACGCCGGCGTCGAGCAGCTGTGGAACCTGCGGTGTGAGGTCGATGGGGTAGGCGTCGTACAGGCGAGAGCGGCCGTGGATGTCGGTGCGGACGGGCATGACCTTTCCGTCGATATTCTTGAGCGAGAGCTTGCGGGCACGCAGGCGGCAGTTGGCACAATCGTGGATGCAGCCGTTGGCAACCTGCAGAATGCAATGCTCGCTTGTCATGACGCGCGGGCGGCCAAAGACGGTGATGCCTAGAGCCGCGGGCGCGGCGGCGCCGAGCGAGACAATCTCGTCGAGCGTGATCTCGGGCGAGAGCCAAAACGCACCGGCTCCGCGCTCGGCAAGCGCCTCCATGCAGGGCGTGTTGTGCACCGGCAGGCAAGAGCGAATCTCGGCCGTGGCGCCAACCTGGGCGGCCAGGGCAAGCTCAGAGATGTTGCCAATAGCGACCGTGGCGCCGGCAACAACCCATGGGTCAACGCGGACGTGGTCAACGGCGCGGCAGACCTCATCGAGCACGGGTACGATGTCCTGCTCAAACGTATCGGCGGGGGAGAGCTTGGCCGCATCGAGCGCGTCGGTGGTCATGTAGATGCGCGTTGCACCCTCCGCCCGCGCTGCCTCGGCGGCCTCGAGCGAGGTGACGGTGGCGCAGATCTGCGGCTCGTCGCGGTAGTGCTCGGGCGCGGGGCGGGAATCACTGGTGACAATCGCCGGCAGCTCGAGCGTTTTCGCGCGCTCCGCGTACGGCGCCAGAATGGCCTCCTCCAATGCTTTACAGGCGGCGGCGCGCACCTTGTGCACGGCGGAGAAGCCCATGCCGCAGCCCTCATCGAGCGCCACCTCAAAGCTCGCTGCCTCAAAGGGCGAGGAGCCCATGCGGCCCACATGCTCAACCATGTCCGCCGCCTCGACGGCGCGGGTCTTGGCGGCCTCGACGGTGAAGCCCGTGGCGGTGGCGGTGAGCGCGGGGTCGTCACAGCAGGTGAGTGTGACAGTAAACGGCTTGCCCAGGCGCGCCACGACGGACACATCAACAGCGCGGCGGCGCAGCACATCGCGCTTGAGCGCGGCGCCGGCGGCGTCGATGGCACGCTGGCTGCGAATCACGCGGACACGGCAGCCCTCGGGCATGCTACGGGGCACGCGACACTCGATAACATCGCCGGCAGCGGCATCATCGGCGGCAATGGTGGTCAGGAACTGGTCAAACTCGTTATCGTGGCGAAGCTCCAGCAGGTCGCCCTTGCCCACGGGCTCAAACAGCTCAATGCGGGCGATGGCGGCGCGGCGACGGCGGTCGTCGGGCTTGAGGCCGCGCACATCGCGGTTGGCCGGGCGGCTGCCCAGCACCGTGCCCACGATCTGTCCGCGGTTGTTGGAACGCTCATAGCTCATCATCTCGTCGCCCGAGGTGCCGTCCTGATAGGCGTGCGTAAAGTCGCGGTTAAAGCAGCGCTTGAGCTGGCGCTGACGGGCGGCTTCCTCGTCCTTAGAGGTCGAAACATCGGCCAGCATATCGTCAATCTGATGACGATACACATCAACGATGGAGTACACGTAATCGGGCGCCTTCATGCGGCCCTCGAGCTTGAGCGACGCGGCGCCGGCGTCATACAGACGGCGAACAAGCTGCGAGGTGTTGGTGTCACGCGGGCACAGCGCGCGCTCGCGACCGGCAGGGGAGAGCGAGCGGCCGTTCTCGTCGATCAGCTCGTAGGGCAAGCGGCAGGGCTGGGCGCACATGCCACGGTTGGCCGATCGTCCCGCCATGGCAAAGCTCGAAAGCAGACACAGGCCCGAGTAGCAAAAGCAGATGGCGCCATGGCTAAAGACCTCAAGGTCCACATCGGGCGCGGCATCGTGAATGGCGGCAATCTCGTCGATGGAAAGCTCGCGCGAGAGGGTCACGCGGTCGGCGCCCTGCTCGCGGCACCAAAGGGTTCCGCGGTCGTCGTGGATGTTCGCCTGGGTCGAGATATGCGTCTCGATGCTGGGCATCGTGCGCTTGACCTCAAAGAACAGGCCCCAGTCCTGGATGATGAAGGCGTCGGCGCCCAGCGTGGAGCAGCGATGGATGAGCTGCAGCGCATCGCTCATCTCGGATTCCTTGATGACGATGTTGACCGTGACGTAGACGCGCGAGCCGGCCAGATGCGCGGCGCGGCAGGCCTGCTCAAAGGCCTCGTCGGTAAAGTTGGTGGCCTTGCGGCGGGCGTTGAAGCTGCCCATGCCGCAGTAGATGGCGTCTGCCCCGGCGGCGAGTGCGGCGGCAAAGGGCTCGGGCCCTCCGGCGGGCGCCAAAAGCTCGGGTCTGCGGTTGGTGGTTCGACTGGCGGTTGCGGTCATATCCTGCCTTTCAAAATGCTCAGATAATCAAAAGTATAGTGGTGCCGTCGCGGCAGGCGATGCCCGTGCTCTAAGCGGGATAAAGTCTTCAGCAGCTTGGACTGGCTGCTTCACATGAGAACCGTTCAGCGGTCCGGGGAAACCGTTGGGCGATAAAATATTCTCGCAACGTGATAATAATCTTGCATCGCGCGGAAACCTTGAGTACTATCTCAATCAAGCGCGGTGTTCAGACCGAACTGTGCCTCCCGGTGTGAACGCCGCGCTCCCGTTCCCTTTTACTTGTAAGGAGAAAAACATGAGCAAGACCGTCGTGTCTTCCGATAACGCACCCGCAGCCATCGGCCCGTATTCCCCTGGTATCCAGACCGGCAACATGGTGTTCCTGTCCGGCCAGCTGGGCATCGATCCCGCAACTGGCAAGATGCCCGAGGGCGTCGAGGCCCAGGCCAAGCAGTCCCTTGCTAACGTCGAGGCCCTGCTGACCGCTGCCGGCGCCACCTTTGCCGATGTCGTCAAGACCACAGTCTACCTGGCTGACATTGCCGACTTCGCCGCCGTGAACGAGATCTACGCCTCCAAGTTCGAGGCCCCGTTCCCCGCGCGCAGCGCTTTCCAGGTTGCCGCTCTTCCGGCTGGCGGTCTGGTCGAGATCGAGGTCGTCGCCGCTCTCTAAGGCGTTGACCACAACTAAACATGACATGCAAAAAGACCCTGCAGCGCGTGCGAGCTGCAGGGTCTTTTGTCAGGTGACGAATCGCTTGTGGAGCCGCGCTCCATTTTGCTCGTTAGCCCTCCTTGCGGACTTTTTGCAGGTAGCGGTACACGCTGGGCTCCGAGATGCCCAGCGCGGTGGCGGCGCAGGCCACGGCGCCCTTGAGCATGAACACCCCGTTGCCGTTGAGGTGGCGAATGACGTCCACGCGGTCGCTCTGACCAAGCGACGCTACATCCAGCCCGCGCGCGCTCAGCAACTCGGCAATGCTGCGGTCGATGAGCTCCTGGGTGGACTCCGAAAGGCTTTCGACCTCGATAGGGGCGGGCTCCGTGCGCGTCGGCGCTGCGTCGAAGCACGCCATGAGCTGCTGCGCCATGGCGTTGATGGAGCGTACGGTCGAGAGGTCGGTGTTGACGCAGAGCATACCGACGATCTCGTCATTTTCGCGGATAAAGAACGTCGCGGACTCCAACGTCTTGCCACCGGCACCGCGCCCCTCGTAGCCCGTAATAAACGGCAGGTCGCGATACTTGGGGTCGTGCATGATCTTGAGCGCCAGATCGGTGGCGGGACCGCCGACCTTGCGGCCGCTCACGATGCCGTTGCGAATATCGACGATGGCGTGGTCGGGATCCGAGAAATCGTGCAGGACGATCTCGCTGTTCTTACCGAGTATCTGCTCCAGGAAATCGACCATCGGCAAAAAGCGACGTACGGTCTCGTTCACGGGCAACTCCTTTGGGTGAAATCGGAAGGTTCATAACAATTTTTTCTCATGGTAACACGCTACTCTTCATCTCGTATATCCGCAGGTACATTGCGTAATACAGACGAACGGTAGGAATTTGGCGGTAAACGGTTGACCAAAAGAAAAGTTAGATGTTATTTTGACCAGACACTTTCCTGACCTGCGGAAATGCATTATCTCAGCTGAAGAATAGTCTGATAACAAAAAATTATTATTGAGAATGAGAATCATCTTTAATACGATATGCAACGAAGGCACAACCTCAACCCCGCACTGCGTCACAATAGAGCGTTAGATGCGAAACAACTATTTCGAGGATTGGTGGTCAAATGACCCAGGAGACGGTTACGAACGGCACTGAAGCCCTGTTCACTCGTGAAGGCATGCCTCCCGTTAAGGAAATGATCCCGTGTGCCCTTCAGCACGTACTGGCTTCGTTTGCCGGTATCATCACCCCGGCTGTCATCATGGCCGGCGTCTACGGCTTTAATAGCCAGCAGAGCACCGACATCATTCAGGTTGCGCTCATTCTTTCGGCAATCGACACGGCCCTTCAGGCCTTCGCTCCCTTCCGTCGCATCGGCGGCGGCCTGCCCATCGTCATGGGCGTTTCGTTCGCGTTCCTGCCGGCTCTGCAGGCCATGGGTGCCTCGGGCTTTAGCTTTGGTGCGCTGCTGGGCGGCGAGATCGTCGGCGGCGCCGTCGCGGTCCTCTTTGGTCTGGCCTACAGCAAGATCAAGTGGCTGTTCCCGCCCGTCGTGACCGGTACGGTCATCTTCTCCATTGGCGTCTCTCTCTATCCCACGGCCGTCAAGTATATGGCCGGCGGTATGGGTACGCCGCTATGGGGCACCCCGCAGGCCTGGTGCGTCGCTCTTATCACCTTCGCCGTGGTCTTTGCGCTCGCCAACTTTGGCAAGGGCACGCTCAAGCTGGGATCCGTGTTCTTTGGCATGATCGTTGGCATGATCGTCTCCATCCCCTTTGGCATGATCGACTTCTCCAGCGTCGCCACCGCTCAGGTCTTCGCCCTTCCCAAGCTCATGCCCTACGCGCTCGAGTTTGATCCCGAGGTCTGCATTACCCTCGCTGTCGTGTTCCCCATGGTTGCCATCCAGGTTATCGGCGACGTTTCCGCCGCCTGCCTGGGCTCCATCGACCGTATGCCCACCGAGCGCGAGCTCTCCGGCGCTATCGTGTCCCAGGGCCTCACCTCTATGGTCGGCGGCCTGCTGGGCGGTCTTCCCACCAGCGCCCTTGGCCAGAACGTGGGCATCATCTGCTCCAACAAGGTCGTCAACAAGTGGGTCTTTGTGATCATCGCGGCCGTCTTTGCCATCGCCGGTCTGTTCCCGCAGCTCTCTGCCGTCCTTTCCGCTATCCCGCAGCCCGTCATCGGCGGCGCGACCGTCGGCGTCTTCGGCACCATCACCATGAACGGCGTGCGCATGTTCACCCGCGAAGGCCTCACGCAGCGCACTACCACCATCGTCGGTACCTCCGTCGTCTTTGGCCTGGGTATCTGGATGGCCAGCGGTTGCCTTGCCGGCGAGGGTATGCCCGCCTGGGTATCCACCGTCATCGGCTCCAATGCCGTAACCCCCACCGCCATTATGGCCATTGTCCTTAACCTGATCCTTCCGCAGACGCCGGTCGTGGCTCAGCACATCGATGCTGCCAAGGACGCTGCCGTGGATCTGGTCTTGCCCGAGAGCAAGAAGTAACCAATTCGGTGCTATTCGTCGGCGGACGCATCGCCTCGTCCGCCGACGTCATGCGGCGCCAAGCCGCACTTCAAAGGGTTTGTCCCTTTGGTGAAGCGTTGACGGGAGAGGGCCCGTTTCCGGTGTAGGCCGGCGCTTCGCACTCCGCCATGTCAGAGGTGTCAAACCCCGCCCCTGATGTTGAAGGGAGCATTCATGCTTCTGGTCGCTAACGGTTCCGTCTTTACCCGCAATTCTCAGACCCCGTTCATTCCAAACGGTGCGGTCGCCATTGACGGAGATACGATCGTCGAAGTGGGCCCCGAGTGCGAGCTCAAGTCCAAGTACCCGGATGCCGAGTACGTCGATGCCCGGGGCAACCTCATCATGCCCGGACTCATCAACTGCCACACCCACATCTACTCGGGTCTGGCCCGCGGCCTTGCCATTAAGGGCTGCAACCCCACCAACTTCCTGGAGAATCTTGAGCAGCAGTGGTGGAAGATCGACGACAACCTGACGCTCGACGGCACCAAGGCAAGCGCCTATGCCACGATTCTTGACTCCATCCGCGATGGCGTCACCACGATCTTCGATCACCACGCGAGCTTCTGCGAGATCCCGGGAAGCCTTTTTACCATTAAGGACGCCGCTCAGGAGCTGGGCATGCGTTCGTGCCTGTGCTACGAGGTCTCCGACCGCCGCGGTCAGGAAAAATGCGACCAGGCCATTGCCGAGAACGCCGAGTTTGCCCAGTGGGCCGCCAAGGAGCGTCGCGATAACGACAACCACATGATCGCCGCCATGTTTGGCGGACATGCCACCTTTACGCTGTCGGACGAGACCATGGATAAGATGGCCGAGGCCAACAACGGCCTGACCGGCTTCCACATCCATGTGTGTGAGGGCATGAATGACGTGTGGGATTCCCGCCTCAACCGCGGCGGCATCAGCCCCGTCGAGCGCCTGCTGCAGCACAACCTGCTGGGTCCCGACACCATGCTCGGCCACTGCATCCACGTGACGCCTGCCGAGATGGATATCGTCAAGGAGTCCGGCACCTGGCTCGTCAACAACCCCGAATCCAATATGGGCAACGCCGTGGGCTGCGCCCCCGTGCTCGAGTTCTTCCGCCGCGGCATCCCCGTGTGCATGGGCACCGACGCCTACACCCACGACATGCTCGAGAGCCTCAAGGTCTTTCTGATCATTCAGCGCCACAACGCCGCCATGCCCAACGTGGGCTGGTGCGAGGCCATGACGATGCTGTTCGAGAACAACGCCAAGATGGCGAGCAAGTACTTCGATCGCAAGCTCGGCGTGCTCGAGGCCGGCGCTGCCGCCGACGTCATCGTCATGGACTACAAGCCCTTTACGCCGCTGAGCGAGGAGAACATCGACGGCCACATGCTCTTTGGCATGATGGGCAAAAACTGCCGTACCACCATCATCAACGGCCGCGTCCTGTACAAGGATCGCGAGTTCGTTGGCATTGATGAGGAAAAGATCAACGCGTGGACCATGGCTGAGTCCAAGAAGCTCTGGAGCACGCTCAACGATCGCGTGTATTAATTCCAATTGGAGATTCGCGCGCGTCGGATGTTTCGCCGCATCCGACGCGCGCATAGGCGGCCTCCGCGGGGTCGCCGGCGCTGTGCTAGCGCTACACCGTATTTGCGCCCGCCGCGCGGTCTCGCCGGGCGTTACAGAGAGGAGCTCACTATGAGCGACATCATGAGGCCGATCCCGTTTTCGCAGCTGATGAACTGGATCATCGAGGAGCACAAGACCCAGGACGCCATCTTTGGCGTACGCAAGATGGTCGCGACCAACCAGGAGGGCGCGCTTCCCATTTTTGACGAGCGCATCGAGACTCCGTTTGGCCCGGCCGCCGGTCCCAATACGCAGCTTGCCCAGAACATCGTGGCATCCTATGTGGCCGGTTCTCGCTTCTTTGAGCTCAAGACCGTCCAGGTTATGGACGGCGAGGAGCTCTCCAAGTGCGTCAACAAGCCCTGCATCGTGGCTCAGGACGAGTGCTACAACTGCGAGTGGTCGACCGAGCTCGAGGTTCCGCAGGCCTTTGCCGAGTACGTGAAGGCATGGTTCGCCTGCCACCTGATCGCTCGCGAGTACGGCCTGGGTAGCCCGGACGGCTTTGTCTTCAACATGTCCGTGGGCTATGACCTCGAGGGCATCAAGAGCCCCAAGGTCGACGCCTACATCGAGGGCATGAAGGACGCCAGCGGCTCCGACGTCTGGAACGAGTGCCGCGCATGGGCACTCGCCAACCTGGACAAGTTTGAGCATGTCGACGCTGCGTTTGTCGAGTCCATCCCGGCGCGCGTCTCCAACTCCATCACCGAGTCTACCCTGCACGGCTGCCCGCCGGCGGAGATCGAGCGCATCGCGACCTATCTGATCACCGAGAAGGGCCTCAACACCTACATCAAGTGCAACCCCACGCTGTTGGGCTATGAGTTTGCCCGCCAGCGCCTCAACGAGCTGGGCTTTGACTACATCGTCTTCGATGACACGCACTTCCGCGAGGACCTGCAGTGGGCCGATGCCGTGCCTATGTTCGAGCGCCTGATTGCCCTGTGCGCCGAGCGCGGCCTGGAGTTTGGCGTCAAGCTCACCAACACCTTCCCCGTCGACGTGACGAGGAACGAGCTGCCTTCCACCGAGATGTATATGTCCGGCCGTTCGCTGTTCTCGCTGACCATCGAGGCTGCCCGCCGCATTACCGAGCAGTTCGATGGCAAGCTGCGCATCAGCTACTCCGGCGGTGCCACGGTCTACAACATCCGCGCCCTGTATGACGCCGGCATTTGGCCCGTTACCTTGGCGACTGACGTGCTCAAGCCCGGTGGCTACGAGCGCTTTAGCCAGATGGCCGGCGAGTTTACCGATCTGGATGGCAAGCCGTTCGTGGGCGTTTCGCTCGAGGCCGTGACGGCGATCCAGACCGACTCGCTCACCAACCCGCTCTACAAGAAGCCGCTGCGCCCGCTGCCCGACCGCAAGGTCGCCGGCAAGAGCCCGCTTTCCGACTGCTTTACCACGCCGTGCCGCACGAGCTGCCCCATCCAGCAGGATATTCCCGCCTATCTGGCGGCTGTTGACGAGGGCCGCTACGAGGACGCACTCAACATCATCATCGAGCGCAACGCCCTGCCGTTCATCACCGGCACTATCTGCCCGCATCCTTGCGGCCGTGCCTGCGAGCGTGCATTCTACGAGCCCGAGGGCGCCCAGATTCGCGCCAGCAAGCTCAAGGCCGCCCGCGAGGCAATGACCGCCGTGCTGCCCAAGCTGCGCGCCCAGGCTATCGCCAACGACGGCGAGCGCAACGTTGCCGTTATCGGTGGCGGTCCGGCCGGCCTGGCGACGGCGTTCTTCCTGACGCGTGTCGGCGTGCCCGTTACCATCTTTGAGGCCCGCGATTCGCTCGGCGGTGTGGTCCGTCACGTAATCCCCGAGTTCCGTATCGCCAGCGACGATATCTCGCACGACGCCGAGCTCTGCCTGGCCTTTGGCGCCAAGGTTCAGCTTAACGCCCGCGTGGAGTCCATTGACGAGCTCAAGGCCCAGGGCTTTACCGACGTGGTCGTGGCCACCGGTGCCTGGATGCCCGGCTCTGCGGGCCTGGGCGAGGGTGCCGAGCTCGACGTGCTGGAGTTCCTCGAGGCCGCCAAGAAGGGCGAGAAGCTTGAGCTGGGCGAGGACGTCGTGGTCATTGGTGCCGGCAACACCGCCATGGACGCCGCCCGCGTGGCCAAGCGCCTGGCAGGCGTGAAGAACGTGCGCCTGGTGTATCGCCGCACCAAGAAGCAGATGCCCGCCGACGAGGAAGAGCTCGATCTTGCTCTTGCCGATGGCGTTGAGTTCTGCGAGCTGCTGGCGCCCAAGGCGCTCAACGGCGCCGTGCTGACCTGCGACGTCATGGAGCTTGGCGAGCCGGATGCAAGCGGCCGTCGCAGCCCCGTCGCCACGGGCGAGACCGTCGAGCTTTCCGCCACCACGGTGATCTGCGCCGTGGGCGAGGGTATCGATGCCAGCCTGTACGATGCCGCGGGCGTCGAGCACGACCGTCGCGGTCGCCTTGTCGCCACCTCCACCGGCGTCGAGGGCGTCTGGGCTGCGGGCGACTGCCGCCGCGGTCCTGCCACCGTGGTCGAGGCTATTGCCGACGCCGCCGAGGTCGCCCGTGCCATCGCCGGCGTGGACTTTAACAAGTACGCCGACTGCAACGAGCAGGCCGGTCGCGAGGACACCTGCTACGAGCGCAAGGGATCGCTGCGCCGCGACAAGCGCAGCTGCACCAAGACCCGCTGCCTGGGCTGCGGCTCGGTGTGCGAGGTTTGCTGCGACGTGTGCCCCAACCGCGCAAACGTTGCTATTAAGGTGCCGGGCCTGGCCAAGCATCAGGTGGTACATGTCGATGGCATGTGCAACGAGTGTGGCAACTGCGCTGTGTTCTGCCCCTACCAGGAGGGTCGTCCCTACAAGGACAAGCTCACCCTGTTCTGGAGCGAGGAGGACATGGAGAACTCCGAGAACGAGGGCTTCCTGGCCGTGGACGAGGATCACTTTAAGGTCCGTGTTGCCGGCACGGTCCGTACCGTCTCGGTCGATGCCGTCAACACCGGCCTTCCCGAGGCCGTCCGCCTGACCATCAAGGCCGTGCGCGACAGCTATCCGTATCTTCTTAAGAAATAGGCGAGTCTCTTATGGCCAAATCCATTCAACATAACGTGGCCTACGTTGCCTGCGGAAGCGGCTGTGCTTCCGCAGGCGGCGATGCCCACTGCAGCGAAGGCTGCATTGGCTGTGGCGCCTGCGTCACGGCCTGCCCCCACGGTGCCATTGCGCTGGTCGACGGCATCGCCCGCGTGGACCGCTCCAAGTGCACGGGCTGTGGCCTGTGCGGCATGGCATGCCCGCAGCGCGTGATTGCCTTCGTTCCCGGCTACCAGAACATCCTGGTGCGCTGCAACAACACCGATAAGGGTGCCATTGCGCGCAAGATCTGCGACACGAGCTGCATCGGTTGCGGCATGTGCGCCAAAAAGTGCCCTGCAGGCGCTATCCGCATCGAGGACAACTGCGCCCATATCGACGGCGCGGACTGCCTGTCGTGCGGCATGTGCGCCGTCGTCTGCCCGCATGGCGCCATTCACGACCGCACCGGCATCGCCGCCGGCGTGTAGAAGGGAATCACCATGGCACAGGAATTCACTTTTACCGTTAACGGCGTGGAGCGCACAACGACTCAGAACAAGCCGCTGCTGCGCTACCTGCGCGACGACCTGCACATCCATTCCGCCAAGGACGGCTGCTCCGAGGGCGCCTGCGGCACCTGCACTATCCATGTGGACGGCGCGGCCGTCAAGGCGTGCGTACTGACCACTGCTCTTGCCGCCGGTCGCAACATCGTGACTGTCGAGGGCCTGCCCGAGGACGTGCGCGAGGCCTTTGTGTACGCCTTTGGTGCCGTGGGTGCCGTGCAGTGCGGTTTTTGCATCCCCGGTATGGTCATGGCGGGCGCGGCGCTCATCGCCGAGGACCCCGAGCCCACCGAGGAGCAGATCAAGTACGCCATCCGCGGCAACGTCTGCCGCTGCACCGGCTACAAGAAGATTATCGAGGGCATCTCGCTGGCCGCTGCGGTACTCCGCGGCGAAAAGCAGATCGACGAGGATCTGGAGCGCGGCGATGACTACGGCGTGGGCAAGCGCGCCTTCCGCATCGACGTGCGCAAGAAGGTTCTCGGCGAGGGCAAGTACCCCGACGACATCGACGAGTCCGATCAGCCGGGCTTGACCTATGCCAGCGCCGTGCGCTCCAAGTATCCGCGCGCCCGCGTGCTCTCCATCGATACCTCCAAGGCCGAGGCCCTGCCCGGTGTGGTGGGCATCCTGCGCGCCGAGGACGTGCCGGTCAACCAGGTCGGCCATCTTATCCAGGACTGGGACGTCATGATCGCTCAGGGCGATATCACCCGCTGCGTGGGCGATGCCATTGTGCTGGTGGTTGCCGAGGACGAAGCGACGCTCGAGAAGGCCAAGAAGCTCGTAAAGATTGATTACGAGCCGCTGGAGCCCGTGCGTAACATTGTCGAGGCCAGGGCCGCCGACGCCCCGCGCCTGCACGACAGCTTCTTTGCCTTCGGCAACACGGTGGAGCTCAAGGACAACGTGTGTCAAAGCCGCCACGTGACGCGCGGCGACGCCGCCAAGGCGCTGGCCGAAAGCGCGTTCACCGTGACGCAGCGCTTTACCACGCCCTTTACCGAGCATGCCTTCTTGGAGCCCGAGTGCGCCGTTGCCTTCCCGTACAAGAACGGCGTCAAGGTGCAGTCGACCGACCAGGGTGCCTACGACACGCGCAAAGAGTGTGCCCACATGTTTGGCTGGGACAACGAGCCCGAGCGCGTGGTCGTCGAGACCATGCTCGTGGGCGGCGGCTTTGGCGGTAAGGAGGACGTTTCGATCCAGCACCTGGCCGCGCTTGCTGCCTATAAGCTCCAGCGTCCTGTGAAGTGCAAGCTCACGCGTGCCGAGTCGCTCGCGTTCCATCCCAAGCGTCATGCCATGGACGGCACCTTTACACTGGGCTGCGATGCCGAAGGCAACTTTACCGGCCTGGATTGCGAGATCAACTTTGATACCGGCGCCTACGCTTCGCTGTGCGGCCCGGTGCTCGAGCGTGCCTGCACGCATGCCGTCGGTCCCTACAAGTACCAGAACACCGACATTCGCGGTTTTGGCTACTACACCAACAACCCGCCCGCCGGCGCGTACCGAGGCTTTGGCGTTTGCCAGTCCGAGTTTGCACTCGAGAGCCTAATCGACTTGCTGGCAGAGAAGGTCGGCCTGGACCCGTGGGAGATTCGCTACCGCAACGCCATCGAGCCGGGCGAGGTTCTGCCCAACGGCCAGATTGCCGACTGCTCCACGGCGCTTAAGGAGACGCTGCTCGAGGTCAAGGATGCCTACTACGCGCATCCCGGACACGCCGGCATTGCCTGCGCCATGAAGAATGCTGGCGTGGGCGTGGGCCTGCCCGATGCCGGCCGCTGCAAGATTCGCATCGAGGGCGGCGTGGCTGTGGTCTATGCCGCCACGTCCGACATCGGCCAGGGCTGCAACACCGTCTTTTTGCAGGACGTTGCCGAGGCGTGCGGTCTGCCGCTGAGCTGCATCGCTAACGGCGAGTGCTCCACCGAGAACGCTCCCGACTCCGGCACCACGTCTGGCTCGCGTCAGACGGTTGTGACCGGCGAGGCCGTGCGCGGCGCCGCCTTCTTGCTGCGCGATGCCATGGTTGGCATCGAGGCCGGCAAGCCTGCGCCCGATGCTCCCGTGAGTGCGCATGGCGACGGCGTCAAGATCGAGTACGACGACGGTCGCGCCTATCAGCTGCGCACGCAGGAACTCGTCGCCGGCCAGGGCATGCATCCTCAGGACCCCGCGGCCGCCATCAAGGCACTCGAGGGATGCGAGTTTGGCTACGTGTACCTGGAGCCGACCGACAAACTGGGTGCCGACGTTCCCAATCCCAAGAGTCACATCTGCTACGGCTTTGCCACGCATGTGGTCATTTTGGACGACGACGGCCGCGTGAGCGAGGTCTATGCCGCACACGATTCCGGCAAGGTGGTCAACCCCATCTCCATTCAGGGTCAGATCGAAGGCGGCGTGCTCATGGGTATGGGCTATGCGCTTACCGAGGATTGGCCGCTCAAGGACTGCGTACCCCAGGCAAGGTACGGCACGCTCGGGCTGTTCCGTGCGCCCGAGATTCCGGATATCCACGCCATCTACGTGGAGAAGGACGAACTGCTGCCCGTGGCATACGGCGGCAAGGGCATCGGCGAGATCGCAACGATCCCCACGGCGCCCGCCGTACAGAACGCCTACCGCGCGTTTGACGGCAAACTGCGTCCGGATCTGCCCATGGTGGATACGCCGTACAGCCGCGTTCGTAACCGCGGATAGGGTAGGGCGCGGTCGGCCATTGCTGACTGCCGTCCGCGCTCAACATCAACTGTATATGCTGCGCCTTTGGCCCCGGCTCCATCGCGAGCCGGGGCCTTTTGTTTGAAGCGGAAACTGTGTCCCGGAATATGGCTCCAACATGGGTTGCATTTTCCGGTTGAAGCCTCAAGCGGAAACTGCGTCCCGGAATCGTGCCTCAGAATGGGATGCGTTTTCCGCTGGCCGGTCGTTTGGAAAGCACAACCCGTTCTGAGGCCGGATTCCGGGATACGCTTTCCGCTAGGTCCGCCATCCGGAAAGTGCATCCCGTTTTGAGCGTCCAGGTTGGGATGCGCTTTCCGCTGGCGTGGCCGTTGGGAAAACGCGGCCCAGATAGGGGGGGATGCGATCCGGCGATGCGTGGCCTAGCAGCTCCTACAGGTCCACCTCGTTGAGCCATGTCGGCAGAGCGGTCTGCCGGATGCCTGCCGTCTGCAGCTTTTTCGCGAGCAGTCCTGCCGAGCGGACTTCGCTCATGGTAAAGCGCAGCAGAGGGTGACCGTAGAGCGATAGGTGCGCCTCGCGCTGTCGTTCGACAACGAGCGCCTCGGCGGTGGTGCGTCCGGCCAGCATGGTCTGGTCGGTATATTTGATGAGCCCGTCGAGCTCGCCCAGCGTGAGTTCCCGCGCCTGGCGCTCCCAGGCAAAGTCCGTTCGTATGGGCTTGGCCGAATCGAAGGGGTCCGTCAGCTCGTATTGAAGCCAGTCGGGCGCAAAGCCCGTCTCGATCATGACGGCTCGGGCGACCGATTCCCCGCCGCTCTCGGCGCGGGCGTCGGCATATCGAAGCGTTGTGAGGGCGGTGCGAATCGCGCGACCATTGCGGGCAGTCGCTCGTTGCTCAACGGCCTCCATCAGCTGTTCCGGCGCAAGGCCGAGCTTTGAGATCGCCGAATCGGCAATGGGCATGCCGTCGGCAAAACCAGTTTGCAGCAGGCAATCTGTGGCCGTTTGGATGGGCGGCGTTACCGATACGCCGGCTCTGCGTATTGCTCCGGTCGGCTCAATCTGGTGTCGCTGAATATGTGCGCCCGGACGAGCCGACGGCTTTGTCGAGCTGCAAACATGCACGACGTTCAGGTGTCGCCACGAGACCTCGAGCCCCAGCGAGCAAGCTGCCGAAAACGAGCAGAACGTCCAATCGGGATGGATGATCGCAAGGGCGCGGATAATCTCGCAATGGCGTTGCGCTCGGTTGAGTTCATCCCAGCGCGGTTTTCGCGCAAACAACCCCGGCATGGGCGAGACAACCGTGCCGCCGGTGCGCCGAAGGAGCGCTTTTCGGATCGCCGTGCTCGGGGGAATCAGACAGCGCCCCTCTTGTTCGGCTTGAGTGAGCAGTTGGTCGATGAGCTGGTCATTGCAATGGGTCATGAGCTACCGCCTCCTTTTGGGTAGCAAAAACGTATCAGCTGGAACTTGCCGCTCAGCTGACCAAAAGCTGACCAAAATCTAACCATGCAGGTAGATGACCTGCTTTTGGCGACATTTTTACATCCGAATCGGTGGGCGGTAATCGGCGACCTTGAACGGTAGCTAGATATGAAGTCTTGGTAAGTTTAGGGACGTGTACTTTTTTGAAAAAGAGCATTCTATCTGCTGTTTTGTGTTTCTGGATCGCATATTTGAAGGCATGTGATAAGGGCGGCGGACTGTCGCCTTGTATCTGCGGAAACTGTGACCCGGAATTGCCGCTCGGAATGGGATACGCTTTCCGGAACAGCCCTCAACCGGAAACTGTGTCCCAGATTTCGGCCTCAGAGTGGGATGCCGTTTCCGGATCGGGCCTCAAGCGGAAATTGCATCCCGGAATGAGCGCTCAGAGCGGGATGAACTTTCCCAATGGGGCCGCAGACGGAAACTGTGTTCCGGATTCGACGCTCAGAATGGGATTCGCTTTCCGGTAGGGGCTTCAAATGGAACATGCGTCCCGGGGCCCCACACGGCGTCGCCACACAACTTTGTGTCCGCACGGACGGCTATGTTTACTGCAACGTAGCCATTCGTGGAAAGGACGGATGCCATGGCAACGGATAAGACCGGTTATGTGAGCGTTGGTGCCCGGATCGAGGATAAGGTCATGCCCGATCGCGTGATCTTTAGCATTGGCTTTGGCGGCCGCTTTGATACCAAGGAGGCGTGCCTGGACGATTACAACGCCGATCGCGCCAAGGTCGCCGCCGCGCTGGTGCCCTTTGGTCTGGATGACGAGTTAACGTGTCGCCGGTACACCTGCTATGCGCAGACGACGCGCAAAAGGGCAATCATCGTGGGCTACGACTACTATGCGTACGGCACGGTTGCCGCGCCTGTCGATTCGATTGACTGTGCGGCTGTGTGGACGGCGCTCAACACCTGCGGATCGCATGCCGACATGAACATTCGATTTGAACTTGCGGATGAGCGCGCGGCGGAGGACGTCCTGATTGCCCGCGCTGTCGAGCGCGCCCGCGGTAATGCACAGGCGCTTGCTGCGGCGGCGGGGGCTAAGCTGGGCGGCATCAAGCATATCTCGTATAACAGCCGGCCGGGGGATTATGGCGGGGTGTACTGCGCTGCCATGGGCGCTCCCGATGGGGTATCCGGAGGCCTTGGGGAAACGGTGCTGGATCCGGAACCCATCGAGGTCGAGTGCTCCGTGGACGTGGAGTGGTGGCTGGAATAGCGGACGAGTCGGGTGGGCGTCGAGCCTTCATGACTGAAAAACCATTTGTTAAACCCAACGTCCGTGGGTAGAATAAAGTCGACGGCAGCCCAAGTGGTGAAGAGCTGGGCAGCGCCGTTACTTAGTTTAAGGGGTCAATGCCTTAGCGGCGTCGACCCCTCTTTTTATGCTTCGCACGCTGCTTGAGTGCCTCGGTAAGCCCGATAAGCGCCGTGAGGAGCGAGACCAAAGCGGTCAGGAGCTTCACGAAATCAATCAGATTGGTCATTTCATGTCCGCGTGGGCGCCTATTCTTACGGCAATGTAGCCGCCTATGTAGCTATGTAGCAAGCGGCAAGCAACGGAGAAAGGCCCTAACCTTGTCAGCTGAAAAGACGCCGGGTATCTCGGCTATCGATACGACGAACTTTGCGCGCCAGATCGTGCTGGACTTTGAGTTTGCGCCGGTGCCAAAGCAGCGCCAGCGTCGTGGACTGCGCAACGAGATTATCGAGGTCGGCGCCGTCAAGCTCGATTACCACGGCAACGTTATGGGCGAGTTCTCGCAGTTTGTGCAGACGGAATTTACCGAAGGCGTTGCGTTTCCCGTCCGCGAGCTTACGGGGATATCGGCTGTGGACACCGCGATGGCCGATCTGCTCTACGTGGTGATCAAAAGGCTCAGCGATTGGGTCGGTCGCTACTCCGCCCAGGTGGTTTGCTGGAGTGGGACGGACCGTCGACAGCTTTTGACCGAGTGCCAGGCAAAGCACATCGATCTTTCCGCATTTCCTACGGACTGGGCCGACATACAGGCGTTTTACACCTCGATCATGGACGTTGGCAGCCACGGGTGCGTCTCTTTGAGTGACGCGGCGACGTGGTTTGGCATCGAGTTCGACGAGTCGACGGGCCACGCCCACAGCGCCTTAGCCGATGCGCGCGTGACCGCCAAGCTGCTCAAGCAGATGATGGAGGGGGACTATCACGTGAGTCCGCGCGCCCAGGAAGTCCGCCAGCGGCGGGGGATGGGCGAGTGAGCCCAGACGCGCCTTTCCAGCAAGTGCCTCGAGCTGGGTGACCTGCTGCTGAAGCTGAAGGCGGAGGGGAGGTAGGAGGCTCATTTGGCGACAAGCGGACGGAATGGTTGCGCGAAGGATTCTAGGATCAGCAGCAGAAGACTGCGTTTGGGATCCTACTCAAGGACGCGCTGACACTCGCTGGGACCAAGCAGGTCAAGAGCGTGGACATCGAGATGGCTTCCATTATCGAAGAGCGGCTTGCTAACATGATTCGCTGGACGAATAGGCAGAGACCCGTGACGCTGCGTGCGTCATCGTGCACAATGAGGTGTATAGGCTGCCAGTGGCGAACTATCCCGACGAGGTTCTGAGCAACTGCATCACCGAGATTTTCGAATACTTCTACGAAGAGGGATTTGGCGGCGTAGAGCAATCTGATTTTACGCGTTTGCAGGAGGAAGCCGGTATGGCAGACGAACTTGTTTTTAGTGCTGGCGAGATAGTTTACGCCATGCCTCAACTGCCCAAAGTTACATCTGTGCCGCTGAACGGTAGCGCCGTGCTGGTTGGTTTTAAGGACGCTCCCGATGGGGAGGAGGTCCTCTTTGATTTTGACCCTCGGGCTGAAAGGGCTACGAAGCTCGACTATGAACTTGCAGCCGTTAGCGGGCTCCTCACGGGTGCGTTGAATATCCTTTGGCAGAAAGACTTCAACCTAGAGGGTGCCAAAGAGTGGAGCGACGAGAAGGTTGGCAAATTCGTTCTTACGATTGCCAAGTCTGCGGGTATGACAAAGGCGGATGCAACTCTAGAAGACGCTATTCGCTTTCTAGAGAAAGAGTTTCCTCTTGCCACGGACAAGCTGACTGCCGAGTTTGGCGGCGGGCTCCAACATCATCTGCGGGATTTCTCGCACCACCCGAGCTTGGTTGGCCTTGCGTGTTCGATCCTCTCGCAATTCACCTGCAAAGGCTATGGTACCGATACGGCCGGCCGGTTTGTCGCCTTTGACCTGCCTGCCGCCGCCTTCGATCCCGACTGCCCTCTTGTAGGCAGGAACGTTCCAGAGAAGATCGCGTTTGGCACTCTGTTCTGGGCGATGCATCTCGTGAGCGACATGGCGGGGTCTAGTTCAAACCCCGGTAAGGGGACGGGCATTCCCGGCGTCGTGCTGTCCCTGCTAAAGGAGCTCTCCTCCCTGCCTGTTTTTCAAGACATGCAGATTGCCTATAAGGGCGAGGATATTCGCATTCAGCAATGGATCTCAAAGCTGTTTAACGGAACGGCGTTCAAAACCGAGGACGGCAAGCCCATTCGCTTCGACCTTCGGACGGAAGTCGGCCTGCTCGATCAAGCTTTAAGCCAGGTGCCAGCAGTCGTGGCCAACGAGGTTATCGTTCGTTGTCTCTACATGCTTTCAAGGCTCAAGGCCGAGCTGGAACGTTGCGAAGTGAGCAAGGTTTCCGGCTTGCAAAAGCTCAAGGCTTCGCATTTCATGCCCTATAACAGCAGGGTTCTCACTCGCATGGTCACGGTTTCGAGCACTTCGTTCGTTTTGGTGAATCTAGCGACGGCGGCGGCCAGGGCGGGTATCGAATGCGAGGGGAACAAGGTCGTGTTCGCCCAGAAGCTCTTCTTGCGAATAAACTACGTTGGAGTTGGACGCCTTACGTTTGCCCTCCATGCCGACTGGGGCTATATGGCGGAGGAAATGTCCGAGGCTTGGACTGAGCGCGCCAGGCGCCGCCAGGATATCTTCGATAGATTTCACTTTTATAGCCTAGATAGAGAAACGACGAGGATTGCCTTCTCGCTGAAGCTTGCCGCCATCAACTACGACTGCGGGAACGAGAAGAACGAAGTGCGCAAAGGGCAAAAGAGGAGCTGGGCCCGCGCGTGGCAGGATTCGGTCGCGGATGGCCTAGGCATTGATGCAGACGGCTACTTTTTGAGCGAGGAAGATGCGTACGGAGCCCTTGAGACAGTTTCGCGGCGGCGAGGCGGTAAAGTGCGTGCCTTGCTTGTTGCACAGGAGTTGGTTGAGTTTCGCCCCTATTCCCAGATGGGAGATGAAGAGAAAAAGGAATACAAAGGTTTGAAGGAGAGTGGATCTTGGGTTAAACACGAATTTCCCAGGAGACAAGACGCGGTTGATTTGGACGCCATACGTTCTCTCGAGAAACGTTGCGGGACACGCTTCCGCGAGCTTTCAGGTACATTGCCAAAGTTCTTGGTGGGCGGCGTCATTGTCGTGGCGGCGGCCGTAGGCGCAGGAGGGGCGGCCGCGGTACTCGCTCCGGATATTGCTGTCGGTATCTTCGGAGGCTCATTTGCCGGCCTTCACGGGGCTGCGCTTGTCAATGCGAGCCTTGCTGCAGCTGGCGGTGGGGCCTTGGCCGCCGGCGGCATGGGCATGGCCGGTGGCACTGCTTTGATTACGGGCGGCGGTGCCGCGCTTGGTCTATTGGGTTCCGGCGGCGTTGCCTTGGCGGCATCGATGGGGGAGGACTACGCGCAGTTCGTGCTCGTCGAATGTTCGAGGCTCCTTGCTTTTCTTGATGTGGCTACTGACCGCTGCCCGCATGAGGGGGCCATTTTGGTGCGGAAAGCAGCCGAGGCCGTGCAGCGCGGCATCGCTGGCATTGAAGAAGATGTCGAGAAGGAGAACGGAAAGGGAAATCGCAAGGATGGCAAGTTGCTTAAGCAACTGAAGAAGGGTCTTGGGTATTTGACTTCGACCCTTAAGCAGATCGAGAAGATGCAGAGGCGCCTTGGCACCGCCGGTGAGGGTGAGCCGCTCAACAGCTTGCCGGCATCGGGTGATGAATAGGTACACTGCATATTGATGCCCCGGGAATGGCCTCTGATATGAGTCGCCGGGGTTTATTTTGTTTGGGTATGTAAAATTACTGGTTGGGTCAATAAATCAGTGATTGGTGATACCACTTACCAGATTTGTTAAACTATTGGTTGGCCGAAAGCTCAAATCATGGCTTTCGGTTGTAAAATACATGGTTGGAATTCTATTTTTCGCAGAGAGGTCCAACCATGGCCGATAAGACCGCGTTCGACTACGTGAACGAGATATGGAGCATCGCGAACTACGTGCGTGATGTCATTCGCCCCGCCGACTACAACAAGCTTATCCTCCCATTCGCCGTGCTGAGGCGCTTCGAGTGCGCCCTCGAGCCGACGCGGGCGGCCGTGAGCAGACAGGCCGCCAAGGGGGTCTGGGACGACGACGACCCGAAGTACTGCGCCCTCTCCGGCCACTGCTTCTACAACGTCACGAGCTTCACACTCTCCAACCTCGGGGCGACGAAGACCTGCGACGCCCTCATGGCCTACATCAACGGCTTCTCCGCGAACGCCCGCGAGGTCCTGCAGCGCTTCGAGATGCGGCAGACCTGCGAGAAGCTCGACGAGAAGGGCATGCTCTACGAGGTGTGCACACGCTTCTCGGGCTTCGACCTCGGGCCCGAGACGGTCTCCGACCGCATGATGACCGACATCTACGAGCACCTCATCCAGCGATACGGCGAGGAGATCTCGCAGGACGCCGAGGACTTCATGACGCCCAAGGACGTCGCCCGCCTCGCAACCGCGCTGCTCTTCGCAAACGAGGACACGCTGCTCAACGCCGACAACGGCGACATCCGCACGCTCTACGACGGCAGCTGCGGCACCTGCGGCTTCATCTGCGACGCGCTCGACCAGCTCGACGAGTGGCACGACAAAGGGCACTTCAGCAGCCCAACCAAGATCGTCCCCTACGGCCAGGAGCTCGAGGACGCGACATGGGCCATGGGCAAGGCAGCCCTTATGCTGCGCAACATCGCCGGGGGCTCGGGAGACGTGCTCGACCAGATGACCGACCTGTCGGCCGGCATCATGCTCGGCGACACCCTCGACGACGACAGGTTCGAGGGACGCACCTTCAACTACCAGCTCACGAACCCGCCCTACGGCAAGGAGTGGAAGAAGGAGAAGGACGTCGTCCTCGAGGAGATGGGACGCGGCTTCGAGGGCAGGTTCGGCGCCGGCAAGCCCGACATTGACGACGGCAGCATGCTCTTCATGCAGAACGTCGCGGCGAAGATGGCGCCGCCCGAGGAAGGCGGCGGCAAGGCGGCCATCGTGCTCTCGGGTTCCCCGCTGTTCAACGGGGATGCCGGCAGCGGGCCATCGGGCATCCGCCGCTGGCTGTTCAGCGAGGACCTCGTTGACTGCATCGTGAAGCTGCCGACCGAGATCTTCTACCGCACGGGCATCGCAACCTACATCTGGGTGCTCAACAACCACAAGCCGGAGAACCGCAAGGGGTACGTGCAGCTCATCGACGCCTCGGAGGAGAAGACCGCCCTGCGCAAGAGCCAGGGGAACAAGCGCTACGAGGTCGGCGAGGACCAGGCTGCGTGGATCGTGCGCACCTACGTAGACGGGCACGACCACGGCAGGTCGGTCATCGTTCCCGTCGAGGACTTCATGTACCGCAAGGTGACCACGCAGCGCCCGCTGCGCGTTGTCATTGAGCCCTCGGCCGATGGGCTGGATGCCCTCTTTACCCTCAGCAAGCCCATGGAGAAGCTGTCGGACGCGAGCCGCGCCGCCATTCGCTCCTGGGTTGAGAAGAACGAGGGCGCCTCGCTCACATACAGCGAGGTCCTGGCTGCGACCGAGAAGCTTCACAAAGCGATCGAGAAGCCCAAGCCACAGAAGACGAAGCTCGTCGAGGCACTCGTCAAGGTGTTCGGTCGGCAAGACCCCTCCGCGGAGCCGGCGGTCGATGCGAAGGGCAACCCGGTGTTCGACCCCGAGCTCAAGGACACGGAAAACATTCCAATCGGCATGGAAATCGACGACTACATGGCGAGCGAGGTGCTGCCCTACGCTCCCGACGCCGTGGTGGACGGGTCGGTAAGGGACGAGCCCAAGTTCGACAACAAGACGGGTCTCACGGCCAACCCGCTTGGCGACGGTGGGGTGGGCGTGGTCGGCACGTCGATCTCGTTCAACAGGTACTTCTACAAGTACGAGAGCCCCCGTGCCCCCGAGGTCATCGCGAAGGAGATTCTCGAGCTCGAGGACGGCCTCGGCTCGCTCATGAGGGGGTTCCTGGCATGAGGACGAGAAGGGAGATAAACAGTGCTGAGTGGTTCGGTGAGGTGCCGGACGGCTGGAACATGGTGCCGTTGCCGAGGCTTTTTATGAGCAGCAAGGGAATGACCGTCACTAGGGCTGACTTAGTTGACGAAGGAGCTCCCGTCGTCAATTACGCCCAAGTGCATTCGAAGTTAAACAATAGATTCGGTATCCACGAAGAGCTCATAAAGCACGTCCCTACGGGCATGGTTCCAAAAGGGCTGAAATATTCCGAGAAAGGTTCCTTTATCTTCGCCTGCACATCAGAGGACCTTGCCGGGTGCGGAGACTGCATATACAACGATTCTGAGCGGCCGGTTAATCCCGGAGGCGATACCCTGCTCCTCTCTCCGGTTGACGAGGTTGAGAATAAGTACCTTGCATATCTTTTCTCTACCGACATGTGGCGCTGGCAGATTCGGCGCGACTTGATCGATGTGAAAGTTTTTCACGTTAACCAAGGCAACCTGCACGAGACCTACGTCACAGTCCCGCCTTGTGATGTCCAACGCCGTATCGTCTCCTACCTCGACGAGCGCTGCGCGGCCATCGACGATGACGTGAAGAAGCGCCAAAAGGTCATAGAGAGGCTCAAGGAGTACAAGAAGTCCCTCATCGCGCATGCTGTGACAAAGGGCCTCGACCCAACCGCAGAGATGAAAGACAGCGACATTAAGTGGGTAGATCAAATTCCCTCTAATTGGCAGACCTCCAAGCTCAAAGCTCTATTTCAAATTACAAAACGAATTGCCGGGGTTGAAGGATTGACAGTTCTGTCGATTACACAAGATGGAATTAGGCCCAAAGATTTCAGCACAGGAAAAGGGCAATTTGCTGAAACATACTCACATTATCAACTCGTACATCCTGGCGATTTTGCGATGAACCACATGGACCTCTTAACAGGTTGGGTGGATATATCTCGCTATGAAGGAGTGACAAGTCCTGACTACCGAGTGTTTTCAGCCCGTGACCTTGCGGTAAGCAACCCGAGTTACTACCTCTACCTCTTCCAGATGTGCTACCTCAATCGGGTGTTTTTCGGTTCAGCAAATGGAGTTGCTGACAAGGGGCGCATGCGACTACAAACCAACGCATTTAACAACTTCGTCGTTCCTTTACCACCTTTAGAAGAGCAAAAAAGGATAGCGGCCTACCTCGACGAGCGCTGCGTGGCCATCGACGAGGCAATCTCACGCCAGGAGCAGCTCATCGAGAAGCTCGGCGAGTACCGCAAGTCCGTCATCCACCACGCCGTCACCGGCAAGATCGACTGCACGGAGGCATAGCCATGACAAGAGTCGACATAGACAGTGCATATGAGCGCCGCGACGTCGAGTACAGCGGCCGCCGCAAGATTCACCAGGAGGATGCCTTCGAGCGCTACATCTCCCGAAAGGTCGCTGCCCTCGGCGGCGCGGGCTGGGCCCTCTCACCTGACGATACGGGGTTCGACCCGAACGACGCACTCGTGTTCGACGACTTCGTCGCCTGGCTCGAGGCCACCGCGCCGGAGAAGCTCGACAAGATGCGCCGAGAGAAGGGCGCGAGGTGGGAGGACCAGCTGCGCCGCGCGCTCGTGAAGAGCCTGGAGAGAAACGGTACCGTTCTCACGCTACGCAAGGGATTCCAGGTGGCCGGTTACCAGACCATCGAGTGCATGGCTGGCTACCCGGACGACGAGCGCGTGCCCGGGGCGAGGGAGCGCTACGACGCCAACATCCTGCGCTTCATGCACCAGGTTCACTACCAGACCGCCGGGAGCAAGTCTCTCGACTTCGCTCTGTTCGTCAACGGCATCCCCGTCGCCACCGGCGAGGTCAAGACCGAGCTCACCCAGACCGTGCGTGACGCCATCGACGAGTACGTCGACGAGCGCAGGCCCATAGAGCCCGACGGCGGCAGGAAGAACTCGCTGCTCATGTACAAGAGGGGCGCCGTGGTCCACTTCGCAGTCTCCGAGGACGAGGTCTGGATGTGCACGAACCTCGGCCCCTTCCCGAGCAGGTCGGCGAAGCCCCGCTTCCTCCCGTTCAACCTGGGCCGCGACGGCGGGGCCGGCAACCCGGACGCGCCCGAGGGCGAGTACAGGACCCACTACCTCTGGGACACCATCCTCCAGCGAGACAACTGGCTGTCCATCTTCGACCGCTTCGTCTTCGAGGAGATCGAGGACAGGCAGGACGCGACGGGCCGCTGGCGCAAGACGGCGACCCAGATCTTCCCGCGCTACCACCAGTTTGACGCAGAGAGGAAGGTCCTGGCCGACGCGCGGGAGCATGGGGCGGGACGCCGCTACCTCATCGAGCACTCGGCCGGCTCCGGCAAGACCGAGACCATCTCCTGGGCCGCGCACGACCTCGCGAGGCTCCGCCGCGCGGACGGAGAGAAGATGTTCTCCAGCGTCGTGGTGGTCACCGACAGGCTGTCGCTTGACCAGAACATAAAGAAGACCATCTCCCAGCTCTCCAAGGTGACCGGTCAGGTCGTCATGGTCGGCCGCGACGAGAGGGGCAGCGCCGTCGCCGACGGCTCCAAGAGCTCCCAGCTCGTCGAGGCCCTTCGGCAGAAGAGGGAGATCGTCGTGGTCACCATCCAGACGTTCCTTTACGCGTGGCCGGACATCGCGGCGCTGCCCGAGCTTGACGGCTCCGGATTCGCGGTGATCGTCGACGAGGCGCACAGCTCTCAGGAGGGCAGCTCGGCGGCGTCCCTCAAGACCGCCTTCAACGCGGCGGCGGACAAGCTGAAGTTCGAGAGGATGCTCGACTTCGATGAGGACTCGGACGACGGCGGGTCGGTCATGGATGCCTACTTCGCCCAGATGCAGGCGAGCAACCTCATGCCGCCGAACGTCTCTTTCCTCGCGTTCACAGCGACCCCAAAGGCCGAGACAAAGACCCTGTTCGGCACGCCCACGGGCGAGGAGGACGAGGACGGCAATCCGGTCATGGGCAGCTTCCACCTCTACCCGATGCGGCAGGCGATCGAGGAGGGCTACATCATCGACCCGCTCTCGGGATACGTGCCCCTGCGCACCCTCACGAGGATCGAGGACGAGTCCGAGGACGCCGACGGCAGACTCGTCGACGAGCGCCGCGCCAGGAGGAAGATCGCCAAGTGGCGCTCGCTCCACCCGACGAACGTCATGGAGAAGGCCAAGTGGATCATCGACCACTTCGTCGACAACGTGGCTCCGCTCCTGAACGGCGAGGCCAAGGCCATGATCGTCACCTCCGGGCGTCCCGAGGTCGTGCGCTACAAGTACGCGATAGAGGCGTACCTCCGCGCCCGTCCGGACCTCGACCCCGCCAAGGTCGAGCCGAAGCTGCGCTTCAAGGTGCCCGGCGAGCCGCTCGTCGCCTTCTCCCAGAAGGTCCTGGGCGACAGGTGCGTCCTGCCCGAGGACGAGTACCTCGAGGACAACCCGTTCGCCCTCATCGAGCGCGGATACGAGTACACCGAGGCCAACATGAACCCGACCGGGCAGGGCCCGGTCGAGAGGGCGTTCGACCGCCCTGAGAGCAGGCTGCTCATCGTGGCCAACAAGTTCCAGACCGGGTTCGACCAGAAGAAGCTAGTCGCCCTCTACGTCGACAAGCCGCTCGGCAACGCCATCGAGATCGTGCAGACCTACTCGCGCGTCAACAGGACGTGCTCCGGCAAGGACGGGGTCTTCGTCGTCGACTTCGTGAACGACCCCGAGACGGTTCTCGCCGCCTTCAAGACCTACGACAAGGGCGCGACGATGAGCACGGCCCAGGACCCGAACATCGTCTACGACCTGAAGGACGCCCTCGACGCGGCCGACGTGTACGCGACGCGAGACGTCGAGGGGTTCAAGGAGGCGCTCTACAGGTCCAAGGGCCTCGCAGCCGGTGAGGAGAGCGATGCCTACAGGACCGCCCTCTATTCCGCCGTCTCCGGGCCCGCCGAGATCTTCCGCGAGAGGTTCGCGGCGGCCAGGGACTCCTACGAGACTTGGCTGGAGTGCGCCAACCGGGCGGAGGCGGCCGGCGAGGCCGAGGGGACGGAGAGGGCCAAGAGGAGCGCGGACGAGGCGGCGGGACGCGTCGCGGAGCTGATGACCTTCAGGAAGAAGCTCTCCAAGTACTGCTCCGCCTACACGTTCCTGTCCCAGGCGCTCGACTTCGGCGACCCCGACCTCGAGGTGTTCTACAGCTTCGCAAAGCTGCTCGGCCACAGGATCGCGGGCACCTCGCTCGACGACGTCGACGTGCGCGGCCTCGTGCTTCGGGACTTCCGCATATCGGCCCAGAAGGTCCCCGAGGGGGTCGAAGGCGGCGAGCTCATGCCGATGGGCGCTGGCGGCTCAGGCACCGCGCCCAAGCGCGACACTATGGCGAGGATCGTGGAGAGGCTGAACCGCACGTGGGGCGACGAAGGTGACCCCCTCGTGAAGGCCCGAGCCGTCAACGCGGTCTCCGATGCCGTGGCGGCAGACCCCGTGACCAACACGCAGATCACGAACACGAGCAACACGAAGGAGGCCGTCCTCGCGGACGGGCGCCTGCGCAACATCGTCATCAGGGCCCTCATGTCGATGATGAGCAACGAGCTTGGAGACCTCGCCGAGCAGGCGCTCGACGACCCGCAGGCGATCGAGCCCCTGGCCGACCAGGTGTACGACCTCATCTCGCAGGGGAAGCGCTACGACATCGCCGAGCTCGCCTCCTACCTCTCGAGGGGAAAGTAGATGGGCGTGGCAGGCTACGTCGAGGAGCTGCTTGGTGTCCGGGACTGCGAGCTCATCGGCAGCGCGACCAAGGTCGATTGCGGTAGGAGGCTCCAGCAGTTCGACCTGAGATACCGCGGGCCCGTCCCCGCATCGTGTCCCGAGTGCGGCGGGACGCTGCACAGCCACGGCGCGAGGACCGTCGGCGTTGTGTCGACGCCACACCTGGGCATCCCGACGAGGCTCGAGATAGGGTTCCCGCGGATGCGATGCCCGGAGTGCGGCTACGTGTGGCGCCCGGCGATAGGCGGGATCGACGAGAGTCACCGGATGACGGAGGCGGCATACGCCGACATCGCCCAACGCTCGCTCAGGCTCACCTTCCGCGAGGTCGCCGAGGAGTACCCGCTCTCGCACGTCACCGTGAAGAGCGTCTTCGAGGACTACGTCCGCGAGAACGCCTCGAGGCTTCGCTTCAAAGTGCCGGCGTTCCTGGGCATAGACGAGAAGAACCTCAAGAGGGTCGGCATGGTGACCGTGATCACTGATCTCGAGCACAGGACGGTCTTCGACATGGTGCCCGGCAGGACGCAGTCCGACCTCGACGCCTATTTCTCCTCGTTGGAGGGCCTCGAGCGCGTACGATGGGTTTCGAGCGACATGTACCGGCCGTTCTGGAGGAGCATAGCCAAATACACCCCGAACGCGACATGGGTCATCGGCCACTTCCATGTCGTGAAGGGAGCCAACGAGGCCTTGGACGCGGTCCGCAAGGGCCTCCAGGGAGCTCTCGACAGGAAGGGTCGCCTTGAGCTAGAGAAGGGCCTCGCCTACGTCCTTAGGAAGCGGACGCGCGACCTCAGCCTCTACGAGGCGTCGGCCCTAAGGGCGCTACGGGAAGACTCCTCCTACTCGACGCTGATGACCGCGTACGACCTCAAGGAGGACTTCTTCGGCATTTACGACGACCATCCGTCCTCACGCGAGGAGGCTGAGGCGGCGTTCGACGCCTGGATTCGGGAAATTCCCGATGGCAGGGAGTTCGATCCGTTCAGAGCCCTTGCTCGGACCGTTCAGAATCACCGCGAGTTCATCTTCAACTACTGGGAATGCCCCAGCCGTATCTCGAACGGCTACACCGAGTGCGCGAACCGGCTCATAAACGAGACGGACATGAGAGGGCGCGGATACTCGTTCGAGACGCTCCGGGCAAGGACCCTCTACCGCAGGCAGAACCTCGACCGCATCATCGCGAGCAACGGGCTCACGATCGGCCCTCGCATCGATGCACCCGGTCCGCTCTTCGTGACCGAGCCCGACCGCGAGGACGAGGCCGTCGATGAGTTCATAGACCCGAGGTCGGGAGTGGAGGTCGACGCAACGACGGGAGAGATGCTGTGAATTCGAGGCTCGACGAAATTGCAGCCTGGGAGCCAAGGCCTTCAGGCGGCCTGAAATGCGATGCCAACGAATACGGCTTTCCGACCGTAATCCATCGCACACCAAGCAGGCTCGTGGAGGAATGCGAGAAGGCCTTCGATGCGGGGCTTCTCCTCGCGGCACTGAACCTCGTCGTGACCATACCGGACGTCTGCGCAAAAGCCGTCGGCATGCGATACATCGACTGGTGCGTTAAATACCTGGAGCTTCCCAATACCGGCGAAAAGATGGCGGCAGAGCGAAAAGACGAGAAGAGTCAAAGTGAGATAAGCGAGGAGTTCGACGTTATAGAGGCGCGAGGTATATTCACAGCTTCAGACCTCTATCAACTGCGTTGCGCCGTTATCCATGCGGGATCATCAGTCATCGAAGGCAGAGGGGAGGATTATAGTCCTTATAAGGTTATCGGGGTATGCGTTCACGGCGACGCTCATGGGATCGTCGCGAGCTATGGCCATACCGGGGCGGGTACGGAGAACCTGAAGGGGTGCGCATACGATTGCGTCATCAAGCTCGAAGGCCTCGTCTCCCTCATGGCCAAGGGCGTTGTGTCTTTCCTCGAAGAAGATCCCGAGCGGGATTGCGAAAGGACCATCAAGTCGGGGATAGACCGCAGAGGCGTGACGGATTTTAGATCGCTAATCCAACGGCCCGTTCGTTAAATATGTGGTTGGAGTTGTGCTAATACCATTTGTAAAATAAATGGTTGGAACTTGATAGCCCGGTTCTTACTTTGCCAACCGGTAATTTACTAACTTCCAACCATTTATGTTACATGCCCTTTTGTTTTTAACGCAAGCTTTATGCCGGTGAGCTTGTGTTCGATGCCACTTGTCGAGGCTGAGTGCAGGTCGGCGACTTGCTCGATGTCTGATTTGCCCTTCGATCAGTTCTTGTCGAGCCCCTTTGGGCGGGAGAGGCAGCGATCTAGATATCCGCTCTTGGCATATGAGACAAGAAGCCCGTAAGACTGTGGCAATGTCAAAAGGCATACACAAGTGTCAGTCTTTTGACATCGTATGATTTTGGGGAGTGGCGTGCAGCGATCGCGCGCCACCATGACGGCGTAAGTGTTTGCTTTCGTTGTAGAATCTAACGATATGAGCATCCCGGTTGCTTCAGTGCTTCGATGCTCTCGTCTTTAGCGCCCTCCGCTCAGTGGAGGACTGACTGCAAACGGCGTAAACAAGAAAAGGGGAGCAAGCGCAAATGAAAGCAACCGAGGCAAATCTGCTCGACCTTATGGGCGTGGCGAAGATGCAGTTCGTCATTCCCGTGTACCAGCGAGTTTACTCGTGGAGTGTAAAAGAGTGCGAGGTGCTTTGGGATGACGTCATGCGAGCGGGTCGTGATGGCGTATCGCACTTCGTGGGGTCGATGCTCTATATCCCCGAGTCCGAGAGCTCTGCCACGAGCATTTCGCGCGTGCTTCTGATTGACGGACAGCAGCGCATGACGACGTTTTCGTTGATGATCGCTGCCTTGGCTGAATATCTGGAGGATAATCCCGACAAGGCCGGCTTCCTTGGCGATCTCAAGATCTCAGCGCTGCGGAAGAACTACCTCTTTAACGATGATGACTACAACGGTCTGGCGCGCTACAAGCTAGTGCTCTCGCAGGACGATAAAGAGACGCTGTTTTCCATCGTGTCTGGGTTTCCCATGCCAGATGAAAAATCGGATCGGATCGTCGAGAACCATGTGTTCTTCCGCGAAAAGATGCGCGGGAAATCATTCGACCCTGCAAGGCTTTGGGCGGGGCTAAACCGCGTGCAGGTCATCGACACAAAGCTCACCGCTGGCGTCGATAATGCCCAGCTCATATTTGAGTCCATGAACTCCAAGGGCAAGCCCCTCATGCCCATCGATCTCATACGCAACTATGTTCTTATGTCGCTTCCTAACGACGAACAGACCAAGCTCTACGAGGGCTACTGGCATCCCATTGAGCGTCTGTTTGGAAAAGGGGGCGAGAGCGAGTTTAACGCCTTCATTTGGTACTGGCTGTGGCTCAAGGTTCCCAATAGGCAGCCAAAGGAGAATGAGGCTTATTACGAGTTCAAACGGTATTTTACCGATGACTACGACGGAGACACCGAGAGTCTGCTCAAGGAGTTGCGCGAGTATGCGCAAAGGTATGCCAGCCTGTTCCAAGACAAAGAAAAGGACGCTGACCTACGTCGGGTGTTCAGCAGAATCGTAAGCCTTGATGTGAGACAGATCAGGCCTCTTTTGATGCTGCTCTACTCGGTTTACGAGAGAAATAGGCTAGACCGCAACGCGTTCCTTCGCATCTGCGAGACTATCGAGTCGTTCCTGTTCAGGCGAGCGGTTTGCGGCAGGCTTACCACGGGCCTAAATAATTTCTTTGCCGGCATGTATCGCAACCTTGAGCAACAGGACGATATAGAGGAGTATGTTACGGCGATGCTTCTTATCCATAGCAGCGGTATGACTGCGTACTTTCCGACAGACGAGCATTTTGTCGAGGAGTTTAAGACGCGTGACTGCTACAATCGCTTCTCCAAAAAGCGCTATTACCTGGAACGCATGGAGAACTGGCACCACCCGAAGGAGTCCATCTCGGCTGACGATTACCAGATCGAGCACGTCATGCCCCAGACGATCGATGATGAGCACGGCTGGAAGGAATCGCTTGGCGAGAACTGGGAAGACATCCACGACAGGCTGTGCAACAACTTGGGAAATCTAACGCTGACGGGCTACAACCAGGAGTACTCAAACCGGTCGTTCTCGGACAAGCTCAATCTTCCGGGCGTGGGGCTTAAGTGCAGTCCGCTCCACCTGAACAAGTCGATCGCCTCGCATGAAAAATGGGGCGAGGAGGAGATTAGGCAGCGTGCGGACGAGCTGGCGAAAGAGGCGTGCGAGATATGGAAGTACCCCGATCTTCCGGCAGATGTCGTTGACAAGTATCGCCCCTCTCGCGGGGAGTCTGACGAGGCTCCTGTCTGGACTCTGCAGGAGAATCACCCAACTTTTGCCGAAGGCGGACTCAACCAGAGGCTTTTCGATGAGGTGTGCGAGTCCGTTCTGAGTGGTAACCCTTCGTGGGAGTCCTATATAGCCAAGTACTATGTGGGCTTCAGGTCGGGCAAGCGAAAATTGCACGCCGTGCTAGAAGGCAGGACCAGCAATGGTGGCTGGATTGCCGTTGGCCTGGCAAAGAGCGTTGACGATCTGACGGATCCAGAGGGCCTGTGTCAGGACAAGCGCTCACAGGGCGGATTTGGCCCGGGTCTACCGACCTATGTCGCACTTCGGAATGCCGATGACATTCCCGCGGTGCTCGATCTTATAAAGCAGTGCTAGGCAAGGGCCGGGAATCTAATTCTCGGCCCTTGCTATCTCGGAATTGCCGATGGCTTATCTGCCCACCTAAACTCCCGCAATCCCACGCGCCGCACTCAACAGCTCGTACTCCCTCTGGCTCCACTGGCGCAGTTCAGCGGCGTCGACGGCGTCGCGGCACAGGTCCAGGAACACCTCGGCGCCCTCGCAGAAGCACTCGCGGGCAAAGGCGCCCGATCCGTCTGCAACGCACGCGCCGTCGGCGAAGAGCTTCCAGCTGGACGGCTCACGCGAGTCATTTCCGAGCAACTTGATCTGCAGCACGTGAGGGTCTCCGGCAACGCAGAGCTCTTCCTCGAGCGCCTGCACCGTAAAGCGCATCTGATGGGAGAGACTGCTCTTGACCATGGCCGAGGCATAGCCGCTCGGCTCGTCCAGAAGATGCATTCGTTTTGGCTTGGCTACCAGGTTGTGGAAGTTGCGCTCACTGCGCACGGAGAAATTGTCCATACGGACTCCTTTCATCGATGTTGGCAGGGCCACCGTGCCTCTTGGCCGGTTGGCGTCGGGATCGTGGAGCCAACTCTCTACCCCGACTCTGGATAAAACGTGCCCGCTCCTTGCAGGCACGGTGGAGTCTATCAGCGCGCGCGGACACAAATCAAGCGCGCTTGCGAAATGACGCGCGGGCGGCGCTTGATTTCGCCGGCTGCTGTTAGGCTTAAATTCGAAAAAATGTCGAAATATCCCGTGTAAAAGTACGGAAAAGTGTCGTGATACACACTTTAAAACCTCGAAAAAGTGTCGAAATGAGCACCTAGCAACCACGGAAAAGTGTATCCTAGTGCTAAAACAGCACGTAATAAGGGGTACGCTTATGCTGCAGAGAAAAGCGAAAGCACAGTTTGAATCTTGGCTTGCCTCGTCGCCTAACAAGGCTCTTTTGGTCAAGGGCGCCCGACAGGTGGGAAAGTCATATTTGGTCAACGTCTTTGCAAGCGAATCGTTCGAAAATGTCGTGACGTTCGACCTTATCGCCGACGCGTCCGTGCGCGATTCGTTTTTGGCGGCAAAAAGCGCGGATGACCTGCTTATGCGCATGTCTATTGCTGCAACGCAGCCGATGGTTGCGAACAAGACCGTTGTGGTTATCGACGAGGTGCAGCGATGCCCCAACGTAGTGACGTTTATCAAATACCTGGTCCAGCGCGGCGACTTTCGATACATCCTTACCGGATCGCTCCTTGGCGTTGAGCTCGAGGGCATCGATTCCCTGCCGGTGGGGTATGTCGAGCAGGTCCAGATGTACCCGCTCGACTTTGAGGAGTTCTGCTGGGCAAGCGGCGTTGCTGCCGGAGCGTTTGACATGCTCAGGGGTTGTCTAAAGGACGAAAAGGAGCTCCCCGGCTATCTGTATGACCGCTTGCTCAATCTGTTCCATCAGTATGTGGTGGTGGGGGGCATGCCCGACGCGGTCAATTCCTTCTTGGCGACGCGCAATGTCGACGAGGTTCGAAACATCCATCGCGATCTTCACGCCCTGTATCGCGATGACATCGCAAAGTACGCTCCGCCTGAGCTACGCTTGGTTATTCGCGATATCTATGATCTGATTCCCAGCGAGGCCGGCTCCAAAAACAAGCGATTCAAACTGTCATCGATTAACGGTGTCAAACGTTTTTCGCAGGTGACAGATCATTTTCTCTGGCTATCGGAGGCGGGTGTCGCGCTTCCCGTGTATAACGTAGCGGCGCCCGTGGCACCCCTTTTATTGGGGGAGCAACGAAATCTGTTCAAGCTGTTTTACTTGGACACCGGAATGCTCATGTCGTCGTATTCCAAAAGGGTCGCCCAAGGAGTTTTTGATGGGGAGGCGGAAGACGCCTTTGGCATGAACATGGGGGCGGCGTTTGAGGGCTTCGTTGCCCAAGAGCTCAAAGCCCACGGATTCAGATTGCGCTACTTTACGTCTAAAAAAGTCGGCGAGCTCGATTTTGTGGAGGAGACGCTCGATGGGGAGGTCCTTGCCATCGAGGTCAAGTCGGGCAAGAGCTTTAAGTCCCATGCGGCGCTCGACAACGCGCTCGCGACGAAGGGCTACGGAATCGATCGCGCCCTGGTACTTGCGGAATGTAATCTTCACCGCGATGGTGACGTGCTGTATCTGCCCATCTTTATGGCAGGGCTTTTGGAGCCGTAACATGCCGCCGGCTCTTCCGGCCCTCCCTTAACCCTCGCTACTCGTCGTCTCCGTCGTTGGGGTCGCCCTTGAGGGTGTTGATGTCCAGGTACTCGTCATCGTTCTCTTTTTGCTGGGTCTCCGACTCCGCTTGGGTGGGGCCGGAGAACAGACGGAATCCCTCAAACGCAATGACGCCGAGCAGGGCAATGACAATGGCGATAAAGGCAACCTTGACTGCCTGCGGAAATTCCGAGAAATGCAGTGCCTTTTCCTCGGCGTAATAATCGGCGAAGCGCTCTTCGCCCGTGCTTTTGGTATACGCCGGCGCGGACGCGGCCTCCGGGTCATATTCCGGTGCAGGCGTGGCAGCGTACGGATCGTTGAGATAATCGCTCGATGCGGTGCCATAATCCTCGGTCTCGATGCGATCGGTGCCAGCATAGCCATCGGAATAATCGGAATATGCCGCACCGCCCTCATAGTCCGCGGCGCTCGTGTTGGCGGCAAAAAGCGGGTTAACTGGAACGTCGAGCGCCGGCATGCCGGTAGAGGTCTCATCCAGATCGGCTGCAGCCCAGGAATCGTAGGCAACCTGATGGGCAACGGGCTCATCGAGCCTTGTGACCGGAGACTTGCGTGCCGCAGGAACAGGCAACTGCTGGGCGCTGTACATAACGGTGCTGTCGGCCGATTTGTTCCGCGTCGCCGCAGCGAGAAATGCCGCCGTCTCGGACGGGTCGCTTGCGGGGCGGGGAGTGGGCGTGGGCGCCGAAATGGGTGCGGGCGTAGACGCGGGCGTCGAAACAGGCGGCTGCGCAGGAGTCGGCGCAGATGCGGGCTTAGGCGCAAGTGCGGAATTGGGGCTTGACGGGCGAACCCCACCGCCCATGAGTTCGTCGGCGGTCCACGGGCGATCATCCATCACGTCGTCAAGGCTCAGCGAAAACAGGTCGTCTTCACCCTCATCGAACATGCGGTGCACATGTCCACCAATTGCCGGAATCAATCCGCGACCGGTGCATGATGCCTTGCTCAACGCCATTCTGTTCCACCCTTTCGAAATACTAATGACATCGATTATATGGAACTTTCCAAGCGGCTCGGTCTTGGATTCATGCTCTCCAGAACTCGCGCCCAAAAGGGGAGGGGCAATCTGGGCGAGTGCCTACTTGTCGTCGGCCGCCGCCTTGGCCTCATTGAGGTAGCTATAGAAGCTGTACTTGGAGATGCCAAAGAACTCGCAGGCGCGCTCGCTCGACTTGGAAATGAGGAAGGCGCCGCGACGGTCGAGGTAGCCAATGGCACGAATGCGCTCGTCTTTGGTCATGAGCGCCGCGGGCTTGCCCACAAACTGCTCGCACTCGTGCAGCAGGTCCTCGAGCAGGTCGCCGATGTTCTTGGTAATGGGCTCGGGCTCGGTGTAGCCCGTGCCGCCGGTGCCGGTAAAGGCGTCGAGCGAACGCTCAAAAGCCTTCATAAGCGTAATGTCAAAGTTAATGCCCAAAATGCCGACGGGCTTGCCCTCGTCGTTGCGGATAAAGATGGTCGAGGACTTGAGCAGCTTGCCGTCGGTGGTTTTGGTGAGGTATGGCTCGCGGTCGTGCACGTCGGTGGTGCCCTCGTGCATGGACTCAAACACAATATGGCTGGGGCCGTCACCCAGTTTGCGCCCGCTGACGTGGCCGTTTTCGATCACTACGATGGAGTGGTCCACGTCCTCGGTCTCCAGATCGTGGACGACGACTTCGCAGTTGGGGCCAAATTGGAGCGCCAGGCCGTGTGCAAGGCGCTTATAAAACTCAATCTGTGCGGGGGTCATGGGTGCCTTCCTAAAAATTAGTTTGGGCACACTTTGCCATAAACCACACTTGTTCGCAAATAACGAAAGCGTCGCTGCGTTATGTGACCGTTCGTCGGCGAAAAGGTACCGATTACGGCAACAAACAATTTGTTAGGTTTACCAATCAAAAAGTGTGATAGAACAGTGCTAACAAACTTTTTGTTTGGCATCCACATAAAAGTTCAGTCGCATGAATGGGAATGGGCTGAAACGCGTATGCGGGGGCCGGCAAGAGAGGACTTAAGGAGTTCACCGTATGGCCGATAAGATCCAGTGGGCGGGCAACACGATGCCCAAGAGCGATGACAAGCACTTGGGAATCATGAGCCTCGACCACGTGAAGAAGGCCCGCGCCTTCCACCAGTCGTTCCCTCAGTACACCGTCACTCCGCTTGCCCGCCTGGATGGTCAGGCTGCGCGCCTGGGCCTTTCCAACCTGTGCGTTAAGGACGAGAGCTATCGCTTTGGCCTCAACGCCTTTAAGGTCCTGGGCGGTTCGTTTGCCATGGCCAACTACATTGCCGACGAGACCGGCAAGGACGTTGCCGAGTGCACCTTCGATTACCTGACCTCCGATCAGCTTGCCAAGGACTTTGGCCAGGCCACCTTCTTTACTGCCACCGACGGCAACCATGGCCGCGGCGTGGCATGGGCTGCCAACAAGCTGGGCCAGAAGGCCGTCGTGCACATGCCCAAGGGTTCCACCAAGCCCCGCTTTGATAACATCGCCGCCGAGGGCGCCACGGTGACCATCGAAGAGGTCAACTACGACGAGTGCGTGCGCATGGCCGCCGCCGAGGCCGACGCCTGCGAGCGCGGCGTCATCGTTCAGGATACCGCCTGGGAGGGCTACGAGAAGATCCCGTCCTGGATCATGGAGGGCTACGGCACCATGGCTTCCGAGGCTGCCGAGCAGCTGCGCGAGATGGCCATCAACCGCCCGACGCACGTCTTTGTCCAGGCTGGCGTGGGCTCGCTCGCCGGCGCCGTGGTGGGCTACTTCACCAACCTGTATCCCGATAACCCGCCCACCTTCGTCGTGGTCGAGTGCGCGCCTGCCGCCTGCCTGTACAAGGGCGCTGCCGCCGGCGACGGCGATCCGCGCATCGTGGACGGCGACATGCCCTCCATCATGGCCGGCCTGTGCTGCGGCGAGCCCAACATCCTGGGCTGGGATATCCTGCGCAACCACACCACCGCCTTCGTGTCCTGCCCCGACTGGGTCACCGCTCGCGGCATGCGCACTCTGGGCGCTCCCGAGAAGGGCGACCCGCGCGTCATCTCTGGCGAGTCCGGCGCTGTGACCACCGGTCTGGTCGAGACCCTCATGCTCGACCCCGAGTACGCCGAGCTCAAGGAGCTCATCGGCCTGGACAAGACGAGCTCCGTGCTCTGCTTCTCCACCGAGGGCGACACCGATCCGGATCAGTACCGTCGCATCGTCTGGGAGGGCGAGTATCCGACCTGCTAGCAGACTGACCTGTCCGGAGGCAGCCGGAGGACTTTACTCCCTGCTCGGACAGTCCTGCTCGCACGGAGAGCACATTAAGTGCTCTCCGGCTCGTGCGGAACTCGCGACGGAGCAAAGTCCTCCGTCCGCCTCCTATGGTTACTTGCTTGTGGGGTGCTCGACCTCACGCTGCTTGGCACAAGTGATCTATCTGAAATATCTACCTGTAGGTAAACCCTTGTAGAAAGGTTGACTGTTATGACTAAAGAACTCGATTTTGATGCCATTAAGGCTACTGCGGAGTCCCATCGTGCTGATATGACTCGCTTCCTGCGCGCCATGATCTCGCACCCCTCTGAGTCCTGCGAGGAGGGCGAGGTTGTCGCTTGCATCAAGGCCGAGATGGAGAGCCTTGGCTATGACGAGGTCAAGGTCGATGGCTTGGGTAACGTCATGGGCTTTATGGGCGAGGGCGACAAGATCATCGCCATCGATTCCCACATCGACACTGTCGGCATCGGCAACATCGAGAACTGGGATGCCGATCCCTATGAGGGCTACGAGACCGACGAGATCATCTACGGCCGCGGCGGCTCCGATCAGGAGGGTGGCATGGCTTCTGCTACCTACGCTGCCAAGATGATGAAGGACATGGGCCTCATCCCCGAGGGCTACAAGATCATGGTCGTCGGCACCGTCCAGGAAGAGGACTGCGACGGCATGTGCTGGCAGTACATCTACAACAAGGACGGCATTAAGCCCGAGTTCGTCATTTCCACCGAGCCCACCGACGGCGGCATCTATCGCGGTCACCGCGGCCGCATGGAGATCCGCGTCGACGTTCACGGCACCTCCTGCCACGGCTCCGCTCCCGACCGCGGCGATAACGCCATTTACAAGATGGCCGACATCATCGCCGACGTCCGCGCCCTCAACAACAACGGTTGCGACGAGTCGACCGACATCAAGGGCCTCGTCAAGATGCTCGATCCCAAGTACAACCCCGAGCACTACGAGGATGCCCGCTTCCTGGGCCGCGGCACCTGCACCGTCAGCCAGATCTTCTACACCAGCCCCAGCCGCTGCGCCGTGGCCGATTCCTGCGCCATCTCCATCGACCGTCGTATGACCGCCGGTGAGACCTGGGAGTCTTGCCTGGACGAGATCCGCAACCTGCCGGCCGCCAAGAAGTACGGCGACGACGTGAAGGTCTCCATGTACATGTACGACCGTCCGTCCTGGACCGGCGAGGTCTACGAGACCGAGGCTTACTTCCCCACGTGGATCAACAAGGAGACCGCTCCGCACGTCAAGGCCCTCGTCGACGCCCACAAGGCCATGTTCGGTGACGAGCGCATCGGCTGCGAGCCCAGCATGGACAAGCGCACCGGTCGTCCGCTGTGCGACAAGTGGACCTTCTCCACGAACTGCGTTTCCATCCAGGGCCGCTACGGCATCCCCTGCGTGGGCTTTGGCCCGGGTGCCGAGTCTCAGGCTCACGCTCCCAACGAGGTCACCTACAAGGACGACCTGGTCACCGCTGCCGCCATGTATGTTGCCGCTCTGAACCTCTACGATCCCAGCAAGGCCGACGGCGACGCCACCGTGTTCCGCGCTGGTCTGACCAACAACAAGATCGACTAGTCCCATTCCTCGATTTTGTTGAGCCGGGGACAGCCTATGCCCCCGGCACCTCCTGTTGACTTGGGGCCCGCAGTCGTTATCTCCCATGCTTCCTCAACGGTAGCGGGTCCTCGTCATAGCGCTCTGCATGTTCTAGCCACACGCGCATGCCGGAGCACATCTACTCATTGCAATCGTTTCATCTTTGGAAAGGATATTTACATGGACGCCAAGTTTACCGAGCTCGTCGAGCAGCTGAACGGCCTCGATTTTAAGGGCATGTACGGCAGCGATTTCCTGCACACCTGGGACAAGACCACCGATGAGCTCAAGGCGCTCTACATCGTCGCCGACGCCCTGCGCGAGCTGCGTGAGAACAACGTTTCGTCCAAGATCTTCGACTCGGGCCTGGCCGTCTCCCTGTTCCGCGACAACTCCACCCGTACGCGTTTCTCCTTCTCTAAGGCCGCCAACCTGCTCGGCCTTGAGCTGCAGGACCTGGACGAGAAGAAGTCCCAGATCGCTCACGGCGAGACCGTCCGCGAGACCGCTACTATGATCTCCTTCATGGCCGACGTCATCGGCATCCGCGATGACATGTACATCGGCAAGGGCGACGCCTACATGGCCGAGGTCTCCGAGTCTGTCCAGCAGGCCTACGAGGACGGCGTTCTGGATCACCGTCCCACGCTCATCTCCTTGCAGTCCGACTCCGATCACCCCACGCAGTCCTCTGCCGACATGCTCTACCTCATCAACGAGTTTGGCGGCCTTGAGAACCTCAAGGGCAAGAAGGTTGCCGTCACCTGGGCCTATTCGCCCTCTTACGGCAAGCCGCTGTCCTGCCCGCAGTCGCTGATCAGCCTGCTGCCCCGCTTTGGCATGGACGTCACCCTGGCTCACCCCGAGGGCTACGACCTCATGCCCGAGGTCGTCGAGCGCGCAAAGGGCTATGCCGCCGAGTCCGGCACCACCTTTAAGCAGGTCAACACCATGGCCGAGGCCTTCGAGGGCGCCGACATCGTGATTCCCAAGAGCTGGGCTCCGTTTGCCGCCATGGAGAAGCGCACCAACCTGTACGCCGAGGGCGACGACGCCGGCATCGCCGCGCTCGAGAAGGAGCTGCTCGCCCAGAACGCCACCCATCAGGACTGGTGCTCCACGACCGAGCTCATGGAGAAGACTGCCAACGGTCAGGACACCATCTTTATGCACCCGCTGCCTGCCGACATCTCCGGTGTCTCCTGCGAGCACGGCGAGGTCAACGCCGACGTCTTCGACATGCACCGCGTGGGCATGTACAAGGAGGCCAGCTACAAGCCGTACGCTATCGCAGCCATGATGTTCCTGCAGAAGGTTGCCGATCCCGCCGCTACCCTCAAGGCCCTCGACGAGCGCAACACCGCCCGTTGGTTCCAGGCCTAAAGCCGGGTTGAGGTAAGCCATGTAAAGGGGGCGCTCTGCCAACCGGCGGGGTGCCCCTTTTTTGCATCGCGGGCGTGCGGGATAAGCGCCTTCGATGTGGATGCCCGCGGCGCGAGTTATGGGTACGATGGTTTCAGGGGAGGTATCACCATGAAACTTGGTTGCGTGATTATGGCTTCGGGCGAGGGCAAGCGGTTTGGCTCTAACAAGATGCTTGCCGATATCTATGGCGAGCCGCTGATTGCCCGGACCATCGATTCGGTTCCCCGGGGCTTTGACGTTGTGGTTTCGACGCGTTGGCCCGAGGTCGCCCAGATTTGCGAGGACAAGCATTGCCCGTATGTGCTGCACGATGGCAAGCTCAGGAGCGAAAGCGTCCGTGCGGGCCTTTCGTGGGGGGTCGATCGCAACTGGAAAGGCTGCCTCTTTTTGCCGGGCGACCAGCCGCTCGTGAGTTCGGATTCTTTTGAGGCCATGGTTCGCGCGTTTGATGAGCGTGGCCGCAAGTATCCGGTGCGTCTTGCGTGCAACGGTGAGCCTTCGAGCCCGGTGCTCTTTCCGGCGGAACTGTTCGATGCACTTATGTGTCTTGAGGGTAAGGACGGCGGCGGTTCGATTCTCAAGGACCGTACCGACGTGGTGCTGGTCGAGGCGCGTGCCTACGAGCTGTGGGACGTCGATACCGTCAAGGGACAGCGACGCATAACGGAGCATATCGCCGCCTGCTCGTATTTTGATCGCGTGGCCAACTGCATCAATCAATAAGGAGCAATTATGATCATCATCAAAAACGGCGCACTCGTGACGCCCCAGGGGCTTCGCCGCGCCGATCTTGCCATGGATGGCGATAAGATCGTACGGATTGCCGCGGCGATTGAGCCGGCCGAGGGCGATACCGTCGAGGATGCTGCGGGCTGCTGGGTGTTCCCGGGCTTTATCGATGGGCACACGCACATGCAGTGCTGGACCGGCATGGATTGGACAGCCGATAGCTTTGAGACCGGCACGCGCGCGGCTGCCTGCGGCGGCACGACGACCATTGTGGACTACGCGACGGCCGATCGCGGCGTGACCATGCCCGATGCCTTGGTCGAGTGGCATCATCGCGCCGACGGCACCTGCACCGCCAACTATGCCTTCCATATGGCGCTTGCCGAGTGGAATGAGCGCAACCGCGCCGATCTTTCGGCCATGCGCGAGGCGGGCGTGTCGTCGTTTAAGACCTACTTTGCCTACGACCATCTGCGCCTGGACGATGCCGAGACGCTCGAGGTGCTGGAGGAGCTCAAGCGCGTGGGCGGTATCCTGTGCGTGCATTGCGAGAACGGCACGTTGGTCAACGCGCTGCAGAAGCGCGTGTTTGAGCAGGGTATCCACGGGCCCGAGGGCCATGCGCTCAGCCGTCCGGACGTGTGTGAGGCCGAGGCCGTGAGCCGCCTGCTGTATCTGGCGCACTTGGCCGGGGACGCTCCGGTCAACGTGGTGCACCTTTCGACCAAGCTGGGGCTCGAGGCCATTCGCGCTGCCAAAGCGCGCGGGCAGAAGAACATCTATGTCGAGACATGCCCTCAGTATCTGATACTCGACGACACCTGCTATCTGGAGCAGGGCGAGGACGGCTTTGCGGGCGCCAAGTACGTGATGAGCCCGCCGCTGCGCCATGCCGGTGACCGTGCCGCGCTGCGCGAGGCGCTTGTGGCTGGCGAGATCGATACTATTGCGACCGATCATTGCAGCTTTAACCTGCACGGGCAAAAGGACCGAGGACGCGACGATTTCCGCGCGATTCCCAACGGCGGGCCCGGCGTGGAGCATCGTCCCGTTGCGATTGCCACGAGCTTTGAGGGACAGCTGGGTCCCGAGGATCTGTGCCGCTTGATGAGCGAGAATCCGGCGCGCGTTTTTGGCATGTATCCGCGCAAGGGCTGTCTTGCCGAGGGCGCCGATGCCGACGTGTGCGTGTGGGATCCGTGCGCGCGTTGGACGATCAGCGCCGCGACGCAGCATCAGGCCGTGGACTACACGCCGCTCGAGGGCTTTGAGGCACATGGCCGCGCCAAGGCCGTGTTTGTGAACGGCGTGCTGGCGGCACGCGACGGCGAGCCCACCGGAGCCCAACCCGGCCGCTACGTGCCCCGCTAACGGGAAGACCGCCGGGGTAGCTAATTTGGGAGATGATTTTTTGGGACGGGGTAGCAAAAAGAGCCCCGTCCCAAATTTGCTACCCCTGGAGGCTGGTGGCGATGAGGGGGCGGTTGAGGGCTGCCTCGAAGCGATCTGCCATTGTTGGGTCGGCAAGCGTGTCGGCTTGGTTGAGCATGACGCGTGCGGTGCTGAGTCCCAGCGCCTGCATCTCGGCATTGAGCACCTGGGCGACGCGCTCGGGCGTGGCGATGTCGGTAGGCTCGCAGCCGCAGCGCTCGCAGAAGAGCTCGGGGCGGTGGACAACCTCGGCGACGGGCTTGCCCAGCCCCGAGGCGCCGACGACCCAGACAACGTTTGCCGTGGCGGCGGGAATTACCGGCTCCCAGGCGGCATGCGCCTTGAGCGGGAGTCGCTTGCTGCCATCTGCCTCGGCCAACACATAGTCAAAGCGCTGCGCCAGCTCGTTGGGCGGCTCGGCGGGGGCGGAGAGCTTGCCTGTCTCCGGGTCCAAAACACCCGCCTGGCAGATGCTTCCGCGGCTCATGCCAGCGCATACCTTGCAGGTGCAGCCGGGGGCATGCGCGGCACCCGGCTTCCAAGGCGCGGCATCCAGGCGACGGTTTGACCCGTCCCACGGCACGCCGGCGACGGGAAACATGTGCGTGGTGGTGCAGAGGAGCACGCGACCGCCAGCGCGCATGAGCTCGAGACCCAGCGTCTTTAGCAAGGTCGACTTGCCACCGCTGCCGATAATTGCGGTAATGCCCGGCTCGATCTTGAGCGCGGAGGCAAGGTTTCCGCTCGTCGTTTCCATCGGTTCACCGCCGTATAATACTGTGATAATAAATAATCATCAGAGTAGCGGCCGAACCGCTTTTGCTCTGCTCAAACCGTAGCACAGGGAGGTGCCCCGGGAATGCTCGTTTATGTTCGCGGCGCCGGCGATATCGCCACGGGCGTCGCCGCTCGCTTGGTGCGCGCCGGCGTTTCGGTCGTTATGGCCGATATCGCGGTTCCCACGTGCATCCGCCGCACAATCTGTTTTTGCGAGGCCATTCACCTGGGCGAGGTCGAGGTCGAAGGCATTCGCGCTCGCTTGGCACAGACGCCGGCTGAGGCGCTTGAGATTACCGAGGCTGGAGACGTCGCCGTTGTGGTGGACCCTCAGGCCAAGATGCTCGATGAGCTTAAACCCGCTGCTGTGGTCGACGCGATTTTGGCTAAGCGCAACTTGGGCACCACGCGCGACATGGCGCCTGCCGTCATCGCCGTGGGGCCGGGCTTTACCGCGCCGGTTGACTGCGACGCCGTGGTCGAGACCATGCGTGGGCATTTCCTGGGCCGTGTCATTACCCAAGGTTCGCCCCAGCCCAACACGGGCGTGCCGGGCATTATCGCCGGCTATGGCAAGGAACGTGTTATCCACAGCCCCGCCGCCGGCGTGTTTCGGTCCGACCGCGCAATCGGCGACATCGTGAGCGCCGGAGACGTGATTGGCTACGCGGGCGATACGCCCATGTGCACGCAGATCGATGGCTGTCTGCGCGGGCTTTTGGCGAACGGCGTGCAGGTGACTGAGGGCTTTAAATGCGCCGATGTCGATCCACGCGGCGATGCCAGCTATATCAACTACATTTCGGACAAAGCGACGTCGGTCGGCGGCGGCGTGCTCGAGGCACTCGCTATGCTCACCGGTGTCTTTAGAGGATAGAAGGCGGCAATGGAAAAGCTCGATGTTGTGAATGCGGCGCTTGCCGCCTTGCGTGCTGGTGAGACGTGCGAACTGGTGGTAGTGGCCGGCACAGCGGGGTCGTCGCCGCGCGGCGTGGGCGCCTGGATGGCCGTCTTTGCCGATGGCAGCCAGGCGGGCACTATCGGCGGTGGCAAGATTGAACTCTTTGCGCTGGATGAGGCGCGCGAGCTCCTGAGCGCGGGACAGTCGCGTCTGGTCCGCTACACTATGGGCGGCGAGAACTCCGATACCGGCATGATCTGCGGCGGAGCCATCTGCTTGTGCTACCTGCATCTGGATGCGACCCAGGTACCGTTGTTCCAGGAAATTGCCGACGTCTTGGCCTATCGACGCATCGGCGACTTCGTCATCGACTTTGAGCCGTTTGTCGCGAGCGCGCTCGAGGGCGATGTGGCCGAGTACCATGGCGAGGAATCGCGCCGCACCATTGCGGGCTGCCCCGGGCTTTCGCTGGTGGAGGAGGGGAGTAAGGTCAGCTACACCAACGCGGCCTCCGAGATTCCCGTGGCGCACGTCGAGACGCTCTGCCCCGAGGGCCTGACCTATATCTTTGGCTGCGGCCACGTGGGCGCTGCGACGGCGCGGGTGCTCACGGCGGCGGGTTTTGCCGTCGTGGCCTGCGACGACCGCCCCGGCACGCTGACCCCCGAATGGGTGCCCGGTGTCTACGACCGTCGTCTGGTCGACTACAAGAACCTGAGCGAGCTGTGCCCCATCGGTCCGCGCGACTTGGTGGTTGTGGCCACAGCAGGCCACAAGTCCGATATCGACGTGGTAATCCAGGCCATGCGCGCCAAGCCCGCCTACCTGGGCTGCCTGGGCTCGCGCCGCAAGACGGCCTTTGTGCGCGCCCGCCTGGAGCAGGAGGGCTTTACGCAGGACCAGATCGACGAGCTGCACCTGCCGATCGGCGTTGCCATTCAGGCCGAGGACCCCGAGGAGATCGCCATCTCTATCGCCGCCGAGATGATCCACCTGCGCCGCACCAAACTCGTCCCCCGCAAGCGCTAGTCGCATCCCCATCAATAAGTTGCGGTGAAATGCGGGCTGTTTAAGCCAGTTAAGCCGTCAAACAGTCCCTATTTCACCGCAACTGCCATTTTCCTCCGTCGCATGCGGATCGGTTTGTGCGGGGGAGTTGTGGAGTTGTGCAGGCAGACGAGGTTTTTCTGGAAAAACGCTCCCGATGCGCGTATAGTACCGATTGTTTTGTCGGCTCCTGCTGTGTCGAGTCCAAACCGCGTAATGCCATGAGCGGCGCGGATGCAGCCAGGAGGCACGAGGACAACCCATCGTGGCCACGCCCCGTGCTTAAAACCCCAAGAAGGAGTGAACAATGGCAGAAGAGAAGTATGTGCCGCGTCTGAAGACCAAGTACAACAACGAGGTCAAGCAGCAGCTTCAGGACAAGTTCCAGTACGAGAACGTCATGATGATTCCCAAGTTTGAGAAGATCGTCGTGAACATGGGTGTCGGCGAGGCCGCTACCGATTCCAAGGCCATCGACGGTGCCGTGCGCGACCTGCGCGCCATCACCGGCCAGCAGCCGATGATCACCCGTGCCCGCAAGTCCATCGCTACCTTCCGCCTGCGCGCTGGTATGCCGATCGGCTGCAAGGTTACCCTGCGTGGCGACCGTATGTGGGAGTTCTTCGATCGTCTGACCTCTGTCGCAATCCCCCGTATCCGCGACTTCCGCGGCATCTCCGCCAAGAGCTTCGACGGCCGTGGTAACTTCTCCATGGGCGTCACCGAGCAGCTCATCTTCCCCGAGATTGACTTCGACTCCGTCGATCACCAGCGTGGTATGGACATCACTTTCGTGACCACCGCCAATACCGATGAGGAGGCCAAGGCCCTTCTGGACGCCTTCGGTTTCCCGTTCAAGAAATAGGTTCACCTGCCCTATGAGCGCCGTTCCCAGAAGGGGGCGGCGCTTGGGGCGAACAATACTCTATGTGAGGAGGATATAAGTGGCTAAGACATCGATGATCGTCAAGTGCAATCGCAAGCAGAAGTTCTCTACTCGTGAGTACACGCGCTGCCAGCGCTGCGGCCGTCCGCACTCTGTGTACCGCAAGTTCGGCCTGTGCCGTGTCTGCTTCCGCGAGCTTGCACTCAAGGGCGAGCTTCCCGGCGTTAAGAAGGCCAGCTGGTAAGTCACTACCAGCGTTTCAAGCATCCGTTTGGAACAGGGAAAACGCGCTAGTTAGGCTTTGCCGTTAAGGGCGGCGAAGAACCAAGAGCACGTGTTCATCAAGAACGAAGGAGAATCTGTATGAACCTTACAGACCCGATCGCAGATATGCTTACGCGCATCCGTAACGCTAACTCTGTGAACAAGGCCACGGTCTCCATGCCGAGCAGCAAGAAGCTCGTCGAGATCGCTCGTGTTCTGCACGAGGAGGGCTACATCGAGGGCTACGATGTCGAGGACACCGTTCCCCAGAAGACTCTGCACATCACGCTTAAGTATGGTCCCAAGAAGGCTAAGGTCATCAACGGCATCCGCCGCATTTCCAAGCCGGGCCTGCGTAAGTACACCGGCGTTGCCGACATGCCCCGCGTCCGCGGTGGCCTTGGTACCGCCATTATTTCCACCAGCCATGGCGTCATGACCGACCGCGATGCTCGCAAGCACAACGTCGGCGGCGAGATCATCGCTTACGTCTGGTAATTCGCTCGGTAGGTAGAAGGAAAGGAGATCACCGTGTCTCGTATCGGTAATAAGCCTGTCCAGATTCCCGCCGGAGTCGAAGTGGCAGTCAACGGCAACAACGTTGTCGTCAAGGGCCCCAAGGGCCAGCTCGAGCTCGATGTCTTTGAGAAGCTCGCTATCAACATCGAGGACAACGTCCTCACCGTTTCCCGTCCCGACGACGAGCGTGAGACCCGTGCCCGCCACGGCCTCACCCGTGCCCTCATCCACAACATGGTTGTTGGCGTTTCCGAGGGCTTCGAGAAGAAGCTCGAGCTCGCCGGCGTCGGTTACCGCGTGCAGCAGAAGGGCAAGAACCTCGAGTTCTCCCTGGGCTTCTCGCACCCCGTGATCGTCGAGGCTCCCGAGGGCATCACCTTCGAGGTTCCCGACAACACCCACGTGAACGTCAAGGGTATCAACAAGCAGCAGGTCGGTCAGATCGCCGCTGAGATCCGCGGCCATCGTCCTCCCGAGCCTTACAAGGGCAAGGGTATCCACTACGTTGGCGAGCACATCCGCCGCAAGCTGGGTAAGGCCGCCAAGTAGTCGTAACCGACTCACTCGCATAAGACCAGCACCCCGTCAGGTGCTGGCAAGATCAACCTTTTTAGGAGTTTACGTATGAACAAGCATAAGGCGAAGCTGGAAGGCCTCAAGCGTCGTCAGCGTCGTGTTCGCGGCAAGGTCTCGGGTACTTCCGAGCGTCCGCGTCTTCGCGTGACCCGTACTAACGCCAACATCTATGCCCAGATCATCGACGACAGCAAGGGCTCCAGCCTGACGCTCGTCTCTGCCTCGACCCTCGAGGCCGAGTTCAAGGGCACCCACACCTCGAACAAGGAGGCTGCGGAGAAGGTCGGTCAGCTCGTTGGCAAGCGTGCCATCGAGGCCGGCATCACCAAGGTCGCCTTCGATCGCGGTGGCCGTATCTACCATGGCCGCGTCAAGGCCCTCGCCGACGGTGCTCGTGCCGCCGGTCTCGAGTTCTAGGAGGTATGTAGCACATGGCTCGTAATCAGAAGCAGCAGCGCGAGGCCTCCGAGTTCGAGGAGCGCGTCGTTTACATCAACCGCGTGTCGAAGACCGTCAAGGGTGGTCGTCGCATGAGCCTCGTCGCTCTCGTCGTCGTTGGCGACGGCAAGGGCAACGTCGGCGTTGGCATGGGCAAGTCCGCTGAGGTGCCCCTGGCCATCTCCAAGGCGTCTCTCGATGCCAAGAAGAACATGTTCCACGTGCCGGTGACCGAGCAGGGCACCATCCCGCACGAGGTTCTCGGCCACTTTGGTGCCGGCCGCATCATCATCAAGCCCGCTGTCGAGGGTACCGGCGTTATCGCCGGCGGCGCTGTGCGTCCCCTCTTCGAGCTTGCTGGCATCAAGAACGTCCTGTCCAAGTCCCTCGGTACCGACAACGGCCTCAACATCATCAAGGCTGCCGTCGAGGGCCTCAAGGAGCTCTCCAGCCCTGAGGACGTCGCGGCTCGCCGTGGCCTGACGGTCTCCGAGATGTTCGTCGGTAAGGAGAACTAAGCATGGCTGACACCATCAAGATCAAGCAGGTCCGCAGCACCAACGGTTGCAAGCAGGACCAGGTCCGTACTGTCCGTGCCCTCGGTCTCCACAGGATCCGCGAGGTTCGCGAGATTGCTGACAACGAGTCCGTCCGCGGCATGATCTTCAAGGTCAAGCACCTTGTCGAGATTGTAGAGGAGTAGCAAATGCAGCTTCACGATCTTACTCCCGCGCCCGGTTCCACCAAGAACCGCAAGCGCGTCGGCCGTGGCAATTCTTCGGGTCACGGCACCACTTCTGGCCGCGGTCAGAAGGGCCAGGGCTCTCGCTCTGGCGGCACCAAGGGTGCCGGCTTCGAGGGCGGCCAGACTCCGCTGGCTATGCGCCTGCCCAAGCTTCCGGGCTTCCGCAACCCCCGTCGTATCGAGTACACCGCTGTTAACGTTGAGCGTCTCGAGCGTAAGTTCGAGGACGGCGCTGTAATCGACGGTGCCGCTCTTAAGGCCGCTCGCATCACCAAGAGCGAGTTCGAGCCCGTCAAGGTGCTCGGCAATGGTGAGCTCACCAAGAAGTTCACGGTCAAGGTCGACAAGGTCAGCGCTTCTGCGCAGGCCAAGATCGAGGCCGCCGGCGGAAAGGTCGAGCTGCCGTGCTAAATGGTCTTAAGAATGCTTTCCGCATCAAAGAATTGCGCGAAAAGATTCTTTTTACCATAGCTATGCTCGTCGTGTACCGCATTGGTGCGCACGTTCCTGTGCCCGGCATTCCCTTCCAGGGGATGCTGGGCCTTTTCTCGACCGATAACAATTCGGTCGCCGCAGGTGCTATGGCCCTCCTGAATCTTTTCTCTGGCGGCGCGTTGAGCTATGTGTCGGTGTTTTCGCTGGGCATCATGCCTTACATCACCAGCTCGATCATCCTCCAGATGCTCCAGGCCGTTGTGCCTTCCCTGCATGAGCTTGCCCGCGAGGGCGAGGTCGGTCAGACCAAGATTACGCAGTATTCGCGTTACCTCACCCTGGCTCTGGCAATCCTCAACTCCGTGGGTTACCTCTTCCTCTTTAAGAGCTTCGGCATCAGCTTCAATGGCGCCGGCGCTCCCGAGATCATCTTCGACCTCATGATCGTCGGCACGCTCACCGCGGGCGCCATGCTGATTATGTGGATTGGTGAGCTCATCACCCAGCGCGGTATCGGCAATGGCATGTCGCTGATCATCTTTGCGAACATCATGGCCGGTCTGCCGCAGGCGATCTTCTCCAGCACCGAGGGCAATGCCGGTGGCATCATCACCATGGTGATCATCTGCGCCATCATCCTGCTGGTTATTCCGCTGATTGTTTTCCTTGAGCGCGGCCAGCGCCGCATCCCGGTCTCCTACGCCAAACGCGTCGTTGGCCGTCGCATGATGGGTGGCCAGACCACCTACCTGCCCATCAAGGTCAACACCGCGGGTGTCGTGCCGATCATCTTCGCTTCGGCGCTGCTGTACTTCCCGGCTCAGATTGCCGTGTTCTTCCCCGGCATCGGCTGGATTCAGGCAGTTGCCTCCGCGCTTTCGACCGGTTGGCTCAACTGGGTGCTTAACGTTGTCCTCATCGTGTTCTTCGCGTACTTCTACATCTCCATGGTGTTCAATCCCGATGACACGGCCGACAACCTTAAGAAGCAGGGCGGCTTTATTCCGGGCGTGCGTCCGGGTAGGGCTACCGCGGCCTACATCAAGAACGCGCTCAACAAGATCACGCTTCCCAGCGCTGTCTTTTTGGCGCTCATCGCCATCGTGCCTTCGATCATCTTCTCCTTCACGGGTAACCATCTAATCCAGGCTTTTGGCGGAACGTCCATCCTCATCATGGTCGGCGTCGTGCTCGACACGGTCGATAAGCTCGAAGGCCAGATCAAGATGTATGATTACGATGGATTCTTTAAATAGGCTAGAGGAGGATTGCTCATGAACCTCGTATTGCTCGGAGCTCCGGGTGCCGGTAAGGGCACCGTCGCACAGGAGCTCGTCGCCGAGTTTGGCGTCGCCCACATTTCCACGGGCGACCTGCTGCGTGCTGCCGTCAAGGGCGGCACCGAGCTTGGTATTCAGGCTAAGAAGTACATGGACGCTGGCGAGCTCGTTCCCGACCAGCTCGTGATCGACCTTGTCAAGGAGCGCCTTGCCGCCGATGACGCCCAGCAGGGCTTCATTCTCGACGGCTTCCCGCGCAACACCGCCCAGGCTGTGACGCTCGATTCCGAGCTCTCCGCCATGGGTCGCGAGATCGATTGCGCCCTTCTGGTCGATGTGGCCCCCGAGGTCATCATCGATCGTCTGTCTTCGCGTCGCACCTGCCGCGCCTGCGGTTACACCGGCACTGCTGCCGATGCCACCTGCCCCAAGTGCGCCGGCGAGATGTATCAGCGCGACGACGACAAGCCCGAGACCATCAAGAACCGTCTCGACGTCTACGAGAAGTCCACGAGCCCGCTCGTCGACTACTATCGTGGCCAGGGTCTGCTCAAGTCGGTCAACGGTGACCAGGCTCGCGAGACCGTGTACGGGGATGTCAAAGAGGCTCTCGGTCTATGATCAAGATTAAGTCTGCAACGCAAATCGAGCAGATGAAGAAGGCAGGAGCGCTATCTAAGATGGCGCTCCGCCACGTTGGAGCCATGGTGCGCCCTGGTGTTTCGACCTTTGAGCTCGATCAGCTCGCGGAGCAGATTATCCGTATGCATGGCGGCACCCCGGCCTTTAAGGGTTACGGCGGGTTCCCCGGTACCATTTGCGCATCGATTAACGATGCCGTGGTCCACGGTATTCCCAACCCCGACATGATCCTGCGCGATGGCGATATCATCTCCATCGATACGGGAGCTGTCGTTGACGGTTGGGTTGGCGATAACGCTTGGACGTTTTTTGTCGGCACACCCACGCCCGAGGCCAAGGCCCTGTGCGAGGTCACGCGCGATTGCCTTAAGGCTGCCATCGAGCAGGCTGTTCCCGGTAACCATATCGGGGATGTTGGTTACGCCGTTCAGTCCCTCGCCGAGTCTCACGGTTACGGCGTGCTTCGTGACTATGTGGGCCATGGCATTGGCCGCGTGATGCACGAGGACCCCAACGTTCCTAACTATGGAAAGAAGGGGAGGGGCGTTCGCCTCCAGGCCGGCATGGTCATTGCCATCGAGCCGATGGTTACGATGGGTTCCAACCATGTGAGCACGGGCTCCGACGGTTGGATCGTCACGACCAACGACCACCTGCCCGCCGCGCACTACGAGAACACCGTCGCCATTACCAATGACGGCCCGGTGATTCTCACCACGGATGCCCAAGGTGCTTGGTGTTCCTTGCAGGGCGGTGAAATGTAGGGGTCCAGTTCAAATACGTCGGCATCTACATTTCTGTAAAGTAACAAGTTCCGCTTAGTTGTGGAGCCATTACGAAGATATTACGATACGTGCATGCGTATTGTAGAATACTCAATCGCTGTCGTTTTCTAGAGAAAGATGATTGCTTGTGAAGAAGGAAGACGCAATTGAGCTCGAGGGTACGGTAAAGGAACCGCTGCCCAATGCCATGTTTAAGGTCGAGCTCGAGAACGGTCATTCGGTTCTGTGCAACATTTCTGGCAAGATCCGAATGAATTACATCCGTATTCTCCCCGGTGACAGGGTTGTCGTGGAGCTTTCCCCGTACGACCTGACCCGCGGCCGCATCACCTATCGCTACAAATAGCGGCACGCATACGCGCACTCCATTTCCGACTGCAGGCTTAGCTCAACCTACGGTCGGATTGTGTGTGAAGACCAGCCATAGTTTTAAACGCCTGCGGCTGGGCGAGTAGATAGTAGGGAAGTAGTTTGAGCGCTACCGAAAGGAAGAACGATGAAGGTACGTCCTTCGGTCAAGAAGATGTGCGATAAGTGCAAAATCATTAGGCGCCATGGCAAGGTCCTCGTCATTTGCGAGAACCCCCGTCATAAGCAGCGTCAGGGTTAAGAGAGGAGACTACGTTGGCCCGTATTAATGGTGTCGACCTCCCGCGTGAGAAGCGCGTTGAGATCGGTCTGACCTACATTTACGGCATCGGCCGCACCACTGCGACGAAGATCTGCGTCGAGTGCAACGTTAACGTGGATACGCGCGTTAAGGACCTCACCGAGGATGAGGTTAACGCCATCCGTGATTATATCGATAAGAACCAGATCATGGTTGAGGGCGACCTCCGCCGTGAGCGCAACCAGAACGTCAAGCGCCTTATGGACATCGGCTGCAACCGCGGCCTTCGTCACCGCAAGGGCCTCCCGGTCCGCGGCCAGCGCACCCACACTAACGCTCGTACCCGCAAGGGCCCGAAGCGTCAGATCGGTGCTAAGAAGAAGAAATAAGGAGCGCTAGATAGATGGCTACTGCTAAGAAGAACGTTCGCGCTGCCCGTCTGAAGCGCGCGGACCGTAAGAACATTTCCGTGGGCCAGGCTCACATCCGTTCTACGTTCAACAACACGATCGTTTCGATCACCGATCCCCAGGGCAACGTCATTTCCTGGAAGTCGGCTGGCCAGGTGGGCTTCAAGGGCTCCCGTAAGTCCACGCCGTTCGCTGCCCAGATGGCTGCCGAGGCTGCTGCCAAGCAGGCCATGGAGCACGGTATGAAGAAGGTTTCCGTCTTCGTCAAGGGCCCCGGCTCCGGTCGTGAGACCGCCATCCGCTCCCTCCAGGCTGCTGGCCTCGAGGTCTCGAGCATCCAGGACAAGACCCCCATTCCGCACAACGGCTGCCGCCCCAAGAAGCGTCGCCGCGTGTAACTGAAAGGATCGTATCAATATGGCAATCGACAGGACTCCTGTTCTTAAGCGCTGCCGTCAGCTCGGGATCGATCCCGCTGAGCTCGGTTACAGCAGCAAGAAGGAATCTATCCGTCAGCCCAAGCGCCGTCGCAAGGAATCTGAGTACGGCATGCAGCTGCGCGAGAAGCAGAAGGTCAAGTTCATCTATGGCGTTCTGGAGAAGCAGTTCCACGGCTACTTCAACAAGGCCCGTAAGATGAACGGCGTCACCGGTGAGAACCTCATGATCATCCTTGAGTCTCGCCTTGACAACGTCGTCTTCCGTCTTGGCTTCGCCCGCACCCGCAAAGAGGCTCGTCAGTCCGTCCGTCACGGTCACTTCACCGTGAACGGCAAGCGCGTGGATATTCCGTCCTACCGCGTCAAGGCCGGCGACGTCGTCGCAGTCGGCGAGAAGTTCCGTGACCTCCTCCCCATCAAGGAGGCTCTGATTTCCTCCGAGCGCTTTGAGGTCCCTGGCTGGCTCGAGGTCGATATCGAGAAGCTGTCTGGTAACGTGCTCGCTCTGCCGACGCGTGAGCAGATCAGCGGTGATATCAACGAGCAGCTCATCGTCGAGCTCTACTCTAAGTAGTCCATCCGGGCTGCTGAGGCTGGAGGTAATACATGTCAGAATTCATTAGGCCTCAGGTTCAGGTCGAAGAGATCAACGAGACGTCTGCTCGTGTCTCCGTCGAGCCGCTCGAGCGTGGCTACGGCGATACGCTGGGTAACTCCCTTCGTCGCGTTCTTCTGTCCTCGCTCGAGGGTGCCGCCGTCGAGGCTATTCAGATCGATGGTGCGCAGCACGAGTTCATGACCATCCCTAACATGGTCGAGGATGTCACCGACATCGTCCTGAATGTCAAGGGTCTTGTCTTCAGGGCTCTCGGCACGACCGACGAGGCGACTGCCACCATCTCGGTTGACGGCCCCTGCGAGGTCACCGGTGCGGACTTCTTTATTCCGTCCGAGTTTGAGCTGGTCAACCCCGAGCAGCACATCGCTACGCTCACCGAGGGTGGCCATCTCACCATGAGCATGCGCATCGGCTATGGCCGCGGCTATGTTTCTGGCGAGGCCAACAAGCGCGACAACGATCCCATCGGTGTGATCCATGTCGACTCGCTGTACTCGCCGGTTTCCCGTTGCGCCAAGCTCGTTGAGGCTTGCCGTGTCGGTCAGCATACCGACTACGACCGCCTTGTCCTCGAGATCGAGACCAACGGCTCCATCGCCCCGCGCGACGCCGTGGTCCAGGCTGCCAATATCATCAACCAGCATATGGCCGCCTTTATGAACCTTGCCGAGACCCCCGAGGTCGAGGAGGAGGCTTCGATCTTCGCTCCCGAGGTCACCAACGACAACGCCGAGCTGGACAAGCAGATCGAGGATCTGGACCTTTCCGTCCGTTCCTACAACTGCCTTAAGCGCGCCAGCATTCACTCGGTCCGTCAGCTCGTTGAGTTCTCGGAGAACGATCTGCTCAACATCCGTAATTTCGGTGTTAAGTCGATCGAGGAAGTGAAGGACAAGCTTGAGTCCATGGGCCTGAGCCTGAAGGCTTAATGCTTCGCATATTTGAGGAGAAACTAGACCATGCGTCACAACGTTAAGAAGGGCCTTAAGCTCGGCACCGATGCGAGCCACACCAAGGCCATGAAGAAGAGCCTTGCTAAGGCCCTCTTCGAGAACGACCGCATCAAGACCACCGAGACCCGCGCTAAGGCGCTGCGTTCGGTCGTCGATCCGATCATCACTTGGGCCAAGAAGGGCGACCTGCACTCTCGTCGTCTGGCTATCGCCAAGCTCGGCGATAAGCAGCTCGTTGCCGAGATTTTCGACAAGGCTGCTCAGGGCATGTGGCAGGACCGCAACGGCGGTTACACCCGCATCATGAAGCTCGGTAACCGTAAGGGCGACAACGCTCCCATCGTTATCATGGAGCTCGTCACCGAGCCTTGCACGCCTAAGGCCAAAAAGGCTGCTCCGGCCCCCAAGAAGGCCGCTGCTCCCAAGAAGGTCGAGGCTGTCGAGGAGACCGCTGCCGAGGAGGCTCCTGCTGAGGAGACCGCTGAGTAGACATTCCGTCTGCATAGGCTATATTCGAGGGGTACGTTCGCGTACCCCTCTTTTTTGTCGCGATACCGTTGCTTGTTTGTTGGGAGCGCCCATGACTGCGCCGTCTGATTTCAATTCGATTTCCGAGCTTGACGCCACGCTCGTATTTCGCGTGGCCTATGATGGCTCGTCGTATAGCGGATTTGCCGAGCAGCCGGGACAGACGACGGTTGCGGGTGAGCTACGTCGAGCCATCGAGACGCTGCTTCGCCGCCCGATCGATCTGACGTGTGCGGGGCGTACCGATGCCGGCGTGCATGCCGTGGCTCAGTACATCAGCGTGCCCGTAACGGACGCTGAGCTCGCTTGTACGCGCCGTAGGTGGCTGCGGGCTATGGATGCCCTTCTGCCCAAAGATATCGCCATAAACGAGGTCTACAAGGCCCGTAAAGGCTTTTCTGCGCGTTTTGACGCGCGCACCCGTACGTATACGTACCGTATTGCCGATCGAGATGCGCGCCCCGTGCTGTCCCGCGGTGCCGTGTGGTGGCATCGCTATCCCTTGGATGTTGAGGCTATGTCTGCTGCCTGCCCCGCACTGCTGGGCGAGCAGGACTTTAAAAGCTTTTGCAAGGTTGCTTCGGCCGTTGGCAAGCCCACGCATCGCTGCGTGATGCGTGCCGAATTTGGCCATGAGGTTGCGTTTGGCGAGGACATCCTGACGTTCACCATCGAGGGCAATGCGTTTCTGCATTCGATGGTCCGTACGATCGTGGGCACGCTTGTCGAGATTGGCATGCATCGCCGTGAACCCGGGTGGATGCGCGAGGTTATCGATGCTTGCGACCGCACCGCTGCGGGCCCCACGGCTCCTGCCTGCGGCCTTACGTTTATGGGCGTGGATTACGATCCCGCCGAGCTTGTCGTGCTCGACTAGGGGAGGGCTCGACGTGTCGTGCGTCGACACCTGTCATCTGTGGGCTGCGCGTGTGCAACATCTGTTCTTGGCGTGCAATGCAACCGGTGTCTCATTGCTTTTATTGCCGGGGTGTACCATGAACCACGGTTTGATTCATTGCTGTCGAGAGGACGGATAATTTGGTTCGACGTGGCTCGCATCCGCGACTTTCGGTGATCCTTGTGGTAGAAGGTTCGCCCAGCTATGCGATGCGTGCGCTCGAGAGTATCCAGAACCAAGACCTCTACGATTTGCAGATTGTCGTTGTCTGCCGCGATGCTGCGCCCGGTGTGCGCCATTCGCTTCAAGTTGCTGCCGACAGGGACATCCATATTGATTTGATTGACGTCGAGGACGCGACGCGCGGCGCGTGTCTTCGTGCCGGTTTTGCTGCCTCGCGCGGCTCTCAAATCATCGCCATGAACGCCGATGAGTGGTTTGCTCCGCAATCCCTTTCCAAGATGGTCGATATCGCGTGCGATACTGCGGCAGACATAGTGTTCCCCACGGTGTCGCTCGACCGCTATGATGCACATCGAGAGCGCCATTCGCGCGTCTTGGATGCTACTCATATTTCCATTGATAGCAAATCATCGATGGTGGCCGGGCTGCCTCAGTTGATTTTAGGCGGCTTGGTTGCTCAAGTCTCTGGCGTGATGTATAGCCGTCCGCTGTTTGAGGCATGCCTTTTGTGCGACAAGGCGTTTCGCACAGTTGGGTTTATGGCATGCGCGCTCTCGCTGGCGCAGCGTGTCTCCGGATGCGGCGACGCTTGTTTCCACGCGGTAGCGCCTAAGCTTACAGATGCCTTTGATCCCACCATGTATGCCAGGGTATCCGATGACACCCGAGCGCTCGACGAGCTTGCGGACTCACTCTCGGAAGCAGATAGCGGTGGTCGGCTCAAGCTGGCAAGCCAAAAGTTCTACTTTGTCGGACTGGTCGCCTGCATCGAGAATTTGTGTCTGAGCCCGCATGGGGTGTCGTCAATCGAGCGTTCCGCCCGCATGCGTGATATGCTCGAGGCGCCTCGAACCCGTCAGATGGTCGCCGCGCTCAAGGACAACCATCGGGGACTGGGTCTGTTGTTTGGGCCGATCGCTAGCGCCAAGCCCGCGCGCTGCGTGATGTGTACGCATCTGGTAGCTTTTCTTAACCGGACGGGCGCAAAAACCGCCTAAACGGCTCATTACGAAACAAACTTGCATAGAATTGTTTCGAAATGCGTTCTTATACACAAAAGCCTTCAAATAGCGTTAAACTATTCAATCACTGATTGATTGTCCCCGCCATCTTTTGGAGAGAGGGTTTGTATGGCTAAAAAACGCAATGGGCGCCAGGATGCCATTAGAGATATTGTGCGCAATAAGGATGTCCGCACGCAGCGCGTGCTGGTTGATGAGCTCCGTGCTATGGGCTTTGATTGCACGCAGGCGACTGTCTCTCGCGATATTGCCGACATGGGGCTGCGTAAGCTCCCTGAGGGCATCTATGTTCTGGCAGAGGACTTGCACCTGCAGCGTATGGTTTCCGAGCTCGTAACGGGCGTTCTGCGTACCGATAATCTGGTTATGATCAAGGCTCAGCCTGGCACGGCTTCCGGCATCGCCGCCGCCGTTGATGCGGCAGAGTTGCCCGATGTGCTTGGCTCGCTTGCCGGCAACGATACGATTTTGGTTATTGCCCAGACGGCCGAGGACGGCGAGCGCCTCGAGGCGCTGATCAATAAGCTGAGCAATTCTCGCAAGTAGGCGTGCGGGTCGTGCGCTCGGCATTGTGTGCGCTGACATAGTGGCTTGTAAGGGGCATCGACGTTGGTCGGTACCCCTTTTTGTTTGCCGGTATAAAGACCGCCCACCAGGTCGCTTCAAACTAAAAGGCCCCGAGCAGTTCAATAAGCTGCTCGGGGCCTTGTTGGCTTTAGTCGCGTACTTCTTAGCCGACCGTATCGTCAGGCGTGGGCGAGGGGTCGGGAGTGGGCGTAGGCGTAGGCGTGCCGCCATCGCCGCCGGTCGAGCCACCAGTGGAGCCGCCCGTCGAGCCACCAGTGGAGCCGCCCGTCGAGCCACCGGTCGTACCGGTGCCGCCGGTGGTGTCGCCGCCCGTGGTCTCGGTGGTCGTGGTCGTCGTGGTAGTTGTTGTGGTGGTTTCCTCTTCCTCTTCGTCCTCGTCCTTGTCGTCGTTCTCCGACTTCTTGGTGTTGTTGGTGCCGTAGAACTTCCAGACGCTGTTGTTCTTGTAGGTGGGCGCCGTTCCGGTCGCAAACTCCTCGCGCTCGGTACCGGTCAGAACGGTGTTCATAAACCGCTTAAAGACAGGCAGGTTGGTGCTGTCGCCCAGCAGGTCCGTGCCGTACTTTTGGATGGGGATCTCGCCCGCGGAATAGCCGGTCCACAGGGCGCACGCCAGCTGCGGGGTATAGCCGCAGAACCAAAGGTTGGTGGTGTTGTCGGTGGTGCCCGTCTTGCCGGCATAGGGCTGGTTGACACTCAGGGCGCCGGCAGCACCCGTACCGCTGCCCTTCATGACGCCGGACAGAACATCGGTGACCGCGGCGGCCTCGCCCTCGGTAAGCACCTGTGAGGGATTGTCGGTGTGCTGGTGCAGCACCGAACCGGTACGAGAATCAATCTCGGTGATGGCGATCGGCTGGCGATAGTAGCCGCCGTTGGCAAACGTCGCGTAGGCGGCGGCCATCTCGAGTGGCGAGATCGAGCCGGTGCCGAGCGTCATGACGGGAACGTCCTCGATGTTGTCCTTGGCGGGGTCGATGCCGAGCTTTTTGACGAGCGAGATGATCTTGCTGTTGCCGACGGCTTCCGCCACCTGGATGTAGCCGGTGTTGGAGGAGTATGCCGTCGCCTGCTTAAGCGTGATGTTGCCGTAGCTCTGGTTGGCGTAATTTTGGACCTCGGTCGTGGTGCCCTTGGCCTTGAGCGGCGAGTTGCAGTTGAGGGTGACGTTGGGGTTCATGCCGTTTTGGATGGCAGTTGCCAGCGTAAAGGCCTTAAAGGTGGAGCCGACGGGACGCTTGGCCGTGGCATGGTTTACGTGGTTCTCGTCGGCGTTGTAGTCGTAGCCGCCCACCATGCACTTGATGTAGCCGGTCTTGGGGTCGACGACGACCATGCCCATGTCCAGGCCGTCAAGCGAGAGCGTGTCGAGCTGCTCGCGGACGGCATTCTCTGCCACCTGCTGCATCGTGGGGTCGATGGTGGTCTTGACGGTCAGGCCGCCCTTAAAGAGCACGTCGGTCGAGAACTCCTGCTCCAGCAGCTGCTTGACGTAGGAGACAAAGTAGGGCTGCGAGTAAACGTCGACGCCGCTGCCCGAGATTTCGGTCACGTTGAGGGTGATGGGCTCGGCCTGTGCGGCATCGTGCTCCTCCTGGGTGATGTGGCCCAGGCGCAGCATGTTGTCGAGAACCTTGTTGCGGCGAGACAGTGCCAGATCGGGATTGACCGTGGGGTCGTACTGCGAAGGCGAGTTGGGAAGGCCGATGAGTAGCGCGGCCTCGCTCAGGGTGAGGTCGGCGGCGCTCTTGGACAGATAGGTCTCGGCTGCGGCCTCGATGCCGTAGGCGCCGTGGCCGTAATAGATGGTGTTGAGGTACATCATGAGGATCTCGTCTTTGGAGTACATGTCCTCCATCTTGATGGCGATGTAGGCCTCGCGCACCTTACGCTCAATGGTCGAGTCGAATTGCTCCTCCTGCAGGATGGTGTTGCGCACAAGCTGCTGGGTGATCGTCGAGGCGCCTTCGTGCCCGCCGCCGAGGGTTGCCACCGCAGCACGCGCGATACCCCACAGGTCGATACCGCCGTGCTCGTAGAAGCGCTCGTCCTCGACGTCAACGGTGCCCTGCAGCACGTAGGGGGAGACCTCGTCCTTGGTGATAGACTTGCGGTTTTGCGTGTAGAAGCTCGCGATCTTGTTGCCGTTGCAGTCGACGATCTCGGTGGGCTCGCTCACCAGATACGCGTTGGCGTCGGTGTAGTCGGGCAGATCGGACAGCCAGCGGTTGACGTTGCCGACCATGCCGATGCCAAATGCCACGCCCGCAATCAGCAGAAAGCCCAAAAACGAGAGCAGGATTATGGGCAGAGCATGCGTCTTTGAACGGCTGCGTCCCTGTCGTTGGCGAGGACCCATATATTGACCTCCAGGTATGTCGTGCCGGACGGTGGATGTGCCGTCGGGGCAGGATGGACATAAGTTATTACACGATAAACCAAACGGGGCGCGCGAGGCCTCGTGTATGCTGGAAGACGGCATTTTTCAGAGTGAATGCATACCTTGGTAAGGAGTTTGTCGATGGCGATTCGGACGATGGGGCCGAGCGGACAATACGAGACTGGATTGGATGCTGCCGGTGCGGCGCTGCCCGAGCTGCTGGCGCCGGCGGGCGGACTCGACCAGATGCTTGCGGCCATCGCCGCGGGTGCCGATGCCATCTATGCGGGGTTGGGCGGCTTTAACGCCCGTGTGAGCGCCCATGGCTTTACGGATAACGAGTTTGCGCGCGGCTGCGCCGTGGCGCATGCCCATGGCGTGCGTGTGTACGTAACGCTCAACGTGTTCGTGTTTGACGATGAGTTGTCCGACGCGGTGGCGTTGGGAGCTCATGCACTGGAGCTGGGCGCCGATGCTCTGATTGTCGCCGATGCCGGGTTGGCCTGCGCGCTGCGCGCGGCGATTCCCGGGGTCGAGATTCACCTGTCCACGCAAGCGGGCGCTCATAGCGAGGGTGCCGTGCGGCTTGCCGCCGATGAGCTGGGGGTCGAGCGCGTGACGACGGCACGCGAGCTGACGGTCGACGAGATTGCGGCGCTCTGTGCCACGGGCGTGCCCATCGAGGTATTCTGCCACGGTGCGATTTGCATCGGCTATTCGGGGGCGTGCGAGTTCTCAGCCTTGCGGCGTGGGCGCTCGGCGATGCGCGGCGACTGCACGCAGCCGTGCCGTCTGGCGTACGACCTAGTGGACGAGGCGGGGCAGAGTGTTGTTGCCGTCGAGGGAGACCGCCTGCTTTGTCCGCGTGACTATCTGGGTATCGCGCACCTGCCCGAGCTTGTTGCCGCCGGCGTGGCATCGCTCAAGATCGAGGGACGCATGAAGAATCCCGATTACGTATTCAACGTGGTGAGGGTGTGGCGTCGGGCACTCGATATGCTGTGCGACGGCGCGTGGGACTCCGGTGCCGTGGAAGAGCTTGAACGCGAGCTGGGAAGGTCGTTTAACCGTGGGTTTACCGATGCTTACCTGCGGGGTCGTTCGGGTGCCGAGCTCATGAGCTTTGAGCGCGCGATCAACCAGGGCGTGCGCGTGGGCCACTTGGTGGCGGTGGGTCACGAAGAGGTGACGGTTGAGCTTGATGCCGCCGTGGCGGCGGGCGATACGCTCGAAATCCGATTTTACCCGGGTGCCGACGCGCGTCCCGATGTGCCCAAGCGCTGGCCACAGGTGCCTTGCCCCGTGGATGCCGCTGCGGGGGAGCGCATCGTCGTGCATTGCAAACGTAAGGTGGACGCGGGCTGCGAGGTCTATCTGATTCGCAGCGCCGGCGTGTTGGATCAGACGGCGGCGGTGTTGGAGCGCATGCGGGCCGAGGCGGATGCGATTGCGCCCGTTGCGCGTGCCGTTGAGGTGCTGCCCTTTGAGGGCGCTGCGGTGGATGGCGGTGCGTCGACGGAGTTGGCGGGGTCGGCGGGGCCGGCAAAGCGCGAGGATTTTGCTCGTATGGTCTTTGCCTGGGAGCTGATGGATGTGGGTCCGCGCGATGAGCGAGATCTGTCCGATACAACGGTGGTGCTCGACGAAGTGTGCCGCGCGGGCGACGCCGAGCGGACTCGGGCGCTTATGCAGCGTGCCGGGCGCGTCGTCTGCCGCAATCTGGGACAAGTGGCGATGGCCCGCGAGCTGGGCACAACGTTTGACGTGGCGGCGCCGGTGTTCTGTGCCAATCGGGCCACGCTTACCTGGCTGCGCGGACTCGGTGCGGGGCGGGTGTGCTTGTCGGCCGAGTTGCTCGGCAATGATGCGGAGCGTGTTGCCGAACTTGCCGCTTGCCCCGGTGTCTTGGGGCCTGTCGATGCCGACCGTCCCGAGCTCATGGTGTGCGAGCACTGCTTGCTGACTGCCGAGGGCGCCTGCGCCACGGATGCAACGGGGCAGGTCCGTTGCCGTGACTGCTCGCGCCGTCAGCAGGCGCGCTTTTTGGTCGAACGTGACGGCACGCGTTTGCCGGTCGTTATCGACGCGTGCGGCAGGACGAGGATTTTCCTGTCGTAGGTGCCGCGTCGCGCTGTTTTGGTTATTATTAGTGGGTTTATGAACTTCCAGCACCGCCGTATCCGGTGAGGGTGCTATAGCAAAAGGAGGATACCCAATGCTGTCTGTTGACGAGCAAATGCGTATCATCACCTCGGGTGCAGCGCAGATCGTCCCCGAGGCCGACCTTCGCAAGAAGCTTGAGAAGGGCGAGCCCCTCAACATCAAGCTCGGCGTCGATCCCACCAGCCCCGACCTGCACCTGGGCCATGCCGTGCCCCTGCGCAAGATGCGTCAGTTCCAGGACCTGGGCCACAACGTCACCCTTATCATCGGCAACGGCACTGCGCTGATCGGCGACCCCTCGGGCAAGAACTCCACCCGCCCGCAGCTTTCGCAGGAGCAGATCGAGGCCAACGCCGAGACCTACGTGAGCCAGGCCATGAAGATCCTGGACCCCGAGATGACCACCATCGTGCACAACGGCGACTGGATCCTTTCGATGGACCTGGCCGGCCTGCTGCAGGTGTGCTCCAAGTTCACCGTCGCCCGCATCCTCGAGCGCGACGACTTTACCAAGCGCTACCAGTCCCAGACGCCGATTGCCCTGCACGAGTTCCTGTACCCTGTGATGCAGGCCTTCGACTCCGTGCAGATCAAGGCCGACGTCGAGATGGGCGGCACCGACCAGCTCTTTAACCTGCTCGCCGGCCGCGAGCTCATGGAGAAGATGGGCATGGAACCGCAGATCGCGCTCACCATGCCGCTGCTCGAGGGCACCGACGGCGTCCGTAAGATGTCCAAGTCCTACGGTAACTACATCGGCCTGACCGATGCTCCCAAGGATATGTTCGGCAAGACCATGTCCATCCCCGACGAGATGATCGGCAAGTACTATCGTCTGGCCAGCTCGCTCGCCCCGGCCGAGGTCGACAAGATCGACGCCGCCTTGGCCGATGGTTCTGCCGACCCCTACGAGCTCAAGCGCGCATTGGGCCGCGACCTGTGCGACACCTACCACGGCGCCGGCGCCGGCGACGAGGCACAGGCCGAGTTCGACCGTGTGTTCAAGGAGGGCCAGCTTGCCGACTTCCCCGAGAAGCACGTTGAACTGACCGTCAACGACGAGGGCCAGATTTACCTCGCCGGCCTGCTCAAGGACCTGGGCCTTTCGGCCAGCGCCGGTCAGGCCCGCCGCGACATCGACGGCGGCGGCGTCAAGGTCAACGGCAAGGCTGTGGCTCCCAAGAGCTACAACATCGATCCGAGCGCCCTCAAACTGGGCGACACCCTCTCCGTGGGCAAGCGCAAGGGCTTCAAGCTGGTTTAGTTACGCGGTTTTACCAAACCGCGTAACCGGTTGACGCTGCAAACCCGCCAGAGCGGCAATCTGTCTTTCAACTTCGGCGGCATGACCAGAAGGTCAATGCCGCCTCGTTTCAAGGCACCTTGCTCGCTCTGGCGGGTTTTCGCTGTCGTTGCCAGAACATCGGGGTACTCATTGGGGACAGACATAAATGAGTAGTCGTAGGGGGACACTCCTTCTCATTGCGCGGGGTGGCGTGTGCCGTTAAGCGGAGGGGGGTGTATTCCCGACCCATCGTTTGGGCATACAATGGCTATTGGCTTGCTGCGGTGAAGGCCCGTCCGCCCCGCAGTTATTTCTACGGTTAAAGGAGTATGTATGTCCGTTGAGGTCATGAGGTCTGTGATCGACGCTGCCGAGGGCCGCGTGCCCGTCGACACGCTGTTTGCCAATGCGCAGATTGTCGACGTGTACGGTCAGCGCGTGGCGCCCGGTAGCGTTGCCGTCAAGGACGGCGTAATCGTCGGCGTGCTCTACAACGGGCGCGACGATGCCGCCGGTACCTATGAGGCTGCCGAGGTTATCGACTGCCAGGGTCGCTATCTCGCCCCCGGTTTTATCGACGGACATCTGCACATTGAGTCCTCGAACATCCGCCCCGCCGAGTATGCGCGCATGGCGGCGACGCGCGGTACCACCACCGCCATTGCCGACAGCCACGAGATTGCCAACGTGGCGGGCCTGGACGGTCTGCGCTTTATGATCGAGGACGGCCGCCGTACACCCATCTCCATCAAGTACATGATGCCTTCGTGCGTGCCCGCGCTGCCCGATGAGCAAGCGGGCGCTGTGATTACCGCCGCTGACATGCAGGCGTTTTTTGCCGAGCATCCGGGCGACGTTTTTGGCCTGGGCGAGATGATGAACCTGCCGGGTGTCTTTATGGCCGATCCTGAGACCTGTGCTCGCATCGATGCTGCCAACCAGACGCCGTCCAAGCAGGTCGACGGCCATGCGCCACTTGTTGCCGGCAAAGACCTCAACGCCTATGCCGCAGCGGGTATTATCGCCGACCACGAGTCGACGATTCCCGAGGAGGCGCTCGATAAGCTGTCCCGCGGCATGTATGTGATGCTGCGCGAGGGCACGTGCAGCCACGACCTGGCCAACTTGTCGCCGATGCTGCTGGAGAACCCCGCCCGCGCCCGTCGCTGCTGCTTTGCGACCGACGACCGTGCTCCTTCCGACGCGCTTTCGACCGGTATGATCGACAATGCCTGTCGCGTGGCTATCGAGGCCGGCATCGACCCGGTGGTCGCCATCTCCATGGCGTCCCTTTCTACGGCTGAGGCATTTGGCCTGGACCACGGCTGCCGCGACCCACACGAGTTGCGTGGTGCGATTGCCCCGGGCAAGCGTGCCGACCTGCTGGTACTCAATGACCTGACGTTTGCTACGGCTCCGCATCGCGTATATGCCGCCGGTGCTCTGGTGGCGCAGGATGGCACCTTTGTGGGCGAGATCGCACCCGAGATGGCCGAGGTTGCGGCCCTTGCCGATGAGCTGCGCGCCTCCGTTAAGCTGCCGAAGCTTTCGCTCGACGTGTTTGACTATGCCTTTAAGCCGGGCGAGGCCGTTATCGATGTCATCCCGGGTATGGCTATCACAGGTATGGCTCGCCCCGAGAGTGCCGAGGGTCTGCGCCGCATTATGCTGATCGAGCGCCACGGCCGCGGCGTGTCGCTGCAGGCCGAGGGCGCCGACGGTGACGGCCCCGCGGGTCTGGGCTTGGTTGGCAAGCATATCGGTCGCGGCTGGGTGCGCGGCTTTACCATCACGGGTGGCGCCATTGCCTCCACGATTGGCCACGACTCGCACAACGTGTGCGTGGTGGGCGACAACGCGGCGGATATGATGGCTGCCGTTGAGGCCGTGGGCCAGGGCGGCCACGTGCTGGTGCGCAACGGCGAGGTCGTGGCGCGCATTCCGCTGGCGCTCGGTGGCCTTATGAGCGAGGGCACGGCCGAGGATGTCGCCGCGCAGCACGACGACTTTATGGTCAAGGCGCGCGCCATGGGTATCGAGCCGCCGCTCGACCCCATCATGGGCATCATTTTCCTGCCCCTGCCGGTAATCCCGACGCTCCGCATCCGCCCCGAGGGCATGTTCGACGTCACGACCTTCACCTACGCCGACTAGTCATCGGGGACGTTCTTAAACGACTAGCCGTCGGGGTGGCGTGTCGCCTGACGCCGCGACCGTGAGACCTCTGGCATGTGTGAGCTATTTGCCAGGTCCTTGTAACGTTTACGCCCGCGGAGTCTTATTTGAGCTCCCTTTGGGTACGTTGGAATCGGATACACGTTCGATTCCAACAAGCCCGAAGGGAGCTTTTCTATGTTTAAACTGATTGCATCCGATATGGACGGCACACTGCTTGACGAAAACGGCCAGGTGCCTCCCGAGACCTACGAACTGATTCTGGCGCTACACGAGCATGGCGTGCATTTCGCCGCATCGTCAGGTCGTCGCTACGATCGCCTGTGCGAGTTCTTTGCGCCCGTTCGCGACAAGATGGACTTTGTCGCCGCTAACGGCGCCCAAGTCTACGCCGACGGTAAGATGGTAGACCGTGAGGTGTATTCCCACCTGGCGATTCGAAGGCTCGCCCAAGCCGTCAGGACGTTTCCCAATCTGCATCTTGCGCTCTTTGACCGAACCAAGTCCTTCCTGCTCGATGACGAGTGCAAGTTCGTGCGTGAGGTCGATAAGGACCTTCCCAATGCCGAGCGTATTTGGGAGCTGCCCGATCCCAGCGTAAATATCATCAAAGCGAGTATCTTTTGCGACGACAGTGCGGTTATGGACAGTGCGTACGTGCTACAGCGCGAACTTGGTCAGCTCTTTACTTTTGCGCCTTCGGGCAACGCGTGGATCGATGCCATGCAGCCCGGTGTGTCGAAGGCCTCGGGTATCGCGCAGCTCGCGGAGCATTACGGCATTGGTCGCGACGAGGTCATGGCGTTTGGCGACTCGATGAACGACTACGAGATCATTCGCTTTGTCGGCACGGGCTGCGCGATGGAAAACGCGCGCCCCGCGCTTAAGGCGGTGGCCGATCGCGTGGTGGGTTGTAACCGCGACCACGCCGTCCAGCAGGAGCTCCGTCGCGTGCTGGAGAGTCTCTCCTAATCCGGCAGATGGGGACGTTCCTTTTCTGCCGACAGTGGGGGACGGTCCTTGCAGCTTTTTGCGAAGAGTGTCCCCAGTGACTAGTCGTTTAAGAACGTCCCCAATGACTGACCAATGACTAGGCGAGGGCGGCCATGATGGTGCGGGCGACGCCGTCGTGGTCGTTGTCGTATTCGGTGATGGCGTCGGCGGCCTCGCGATCTTCGGGCTCGGCGTTGATCATGGCCATGCCATGGCCCGCTGCCTGCAGCATGGGGATGTCGTTGATGTTGTCGCCGAACGCCCAGGCGTCGGCGAGACGCTCGTCCAGATGCTCACACAGCCACGTGAGGGCCGTTCCCTTGGTGGCGCCTTCGCCCATAACCTCGATATTCATGGCGTACGAACGCGTGACCTCAATGCCTCCGAGCGTGTCGAGCGCCGCCGCGATGGCGTCGCGATCGGCCGGGTCGTGCCAGTACATAGCGATGCGTTCGAGCGTCTCGACCTCGTCGATCTTGCTGTCGATATTCATGTCGATCGGCGTTCGTGTGCGCTTGAGCGAAGCCGCGATGTGGGGGTCGCCGCCACAGAACTCATCCAGACGCCCGTATAGCGAGCGGGGGAGGAAGCACTGCCCATCCGCGAAGATATCGAAGGTCACATCGTGGCCGGCGGCAATGCGATGGATGCGGTGGGCAATGCCACGGTCGAGCGGACGGCTCAAGATGCACGTGGCGCGCGAGGCGTCGGTGGGCGTATCCTCGTCGAGCTGCCAGACGCTGGCGCCGTTGGCACAGACCGCGTAATGCACGGCGGGATGGGCGAGAATGGGCTCAAAGATGCCCGACAGTGGACGTCCCGTGCAGGGAACAAACTCGATGCCACGACGTGCGAGCTCGTCGAGCATCGCCCAGGTGGCATCGCTCATTTGCTTATCGCTCGTCAGCAGCGTTCCGTCCATATCGGAAAACACAATCATTTGATGCAGCCCTTTCTACTGGCATAAAAAGCGTGGCCGAGGGCGGTGATGCCCTGGCCACGCTCGAGTTCTATAACGGTCCGCGTCCTAGCGGTCGGCGAGCGGCTTGTACTCCAGCGGCTCGATCATCGGACGATAGGCGGGGCGGATGATACGGTGCGCGCAGAAGAGCTCTTCCATGCGGTGTGCCGACCAGCCGGCCATGCGGGCGACGGCGAATAGCGGCGTAAAGAGCGTTTCGGGCACGCCGAGCATCTTGTAGATAAAGCCCGTGTACAGGTCGATGTTGGCGCAGATGGGCTTGGTCATGCCGTGGTCGCGCATGACCTGGGGTGCCAGGCGCTCGATGCGCTCGATGAGCGCGAACTCTTCGCCCAAGTCCTTCTTGGCTGCCAGCGAGCGCGCGTAACGACGGCAGACCTCGGCGCGCGGGTCGCTGAGCGTATAGACGGCGTGGCCCATGCCGTAGATGAGGCCCGTGCCGTCGAAGGCCTGCTTGTCGAGGATCTTGCCCAGGTAGGCCGCGACTTCGTCCTCGTCCTCCCAGTTGGAGACATGCGCGCGGATGTCCTCGTGCATAGACACGACCTTGGCATTGGCACCACCGTGGCGCGGGCCCTTGAGCGAGCCGATAGCCGCGGCGTAGGCGGAATACGGGTCGGTGGCCGAAGACGACAGCACGCGGCAAGCGAAGGTGGAGTTGTTGCCGCCGCCGTGCTCGGCATGCAGCATGAGCATAACGTCGAGCAGCATCGCCTCATCGCGGGTGAACGCCATGCCGCCGCGCAGGACCTGTAGGATGGTCTCGGCGGTGGAGAGACCGGGCGTAGGGTGCGGCACGTGAACCTCGGAGCCGCGAAGCTTGGCGACCGAGGCCATGTGTGCGAAGGCGGCGATGCGCGGGAGACGTGCGAGCATGGAAATGGCGACGTCGATTTCGTGCTCGGGCGTGATCACGTCCGGCTCGGCATCGAAGGCGTAGAGCAGCAGTACGGCGCGCTGGAGCACGTTCATGATGCTCGACGATACCGTGGTCATAGGGAACTCTTTAACGTACTCGTCGCTCAGATGTCTAAAGGCGCCCAGGCGCTCGCAAAAGCCGTCGAGCTCTTCCTTGTTGGGCAGCGAACCCGTGATAAGCAGATAGGCGACTTCCTCGTAGCCATAGCGATTCTCGGCCTGGGCATTGTTGACCAGATCCTCGATGCTGTAGCCGCGAAGCGTGAGCTTGCCCTGATCGGGCACGACCTTTCCGTCGACCTTGTTGTAGCCGTGCACATCCGAGATACGAGTGAGACCCGCGACCACGCCCGAGCCGTCGGCATTGCGCAGGCCGCGCTTGACATTGTGCTCGACAAACAGGCCCTCGTCATAAGGGTCGGTCGGCAGGCCGTGGTAGAGGTTTTCGCTCTCAGACGAAATCTGGCGGCTCGCCTCGTAATCCAGAACCAGGCGGCTCAGGTGATCGTCGAAGCGGTAGTAGATTTTCTTGGCGTCGTAGGCCATGTGCGCTCCTCTCCGGTCCGCTTTGGGGCGGCGCGCTTGGACGATATGACGTCAAGCTGCCCCGAGCGGCTTGTTCGCTACAGGCGGTACATAAAGTTAAAGACGTCCTCGCGCTGGATGGACACGTTGACGCCCGAAAGCTCGCCGGCCTCGGCCAGGGCCTTCTGCAGCTCGGCGAAATCGAGCTTGGACTCAGCGGTGTCGGCCAGCATGGTCATGGTGAAGATGTCCTCGATAATGGACTGCGTAATGTCGCGGATGTCGACGTTGGCCTCGCCCAGGACACGGGTGACGCCGGCGACGATGCCGGGGCGGTTCTTGCCAAGGACGGTGATGACGATACGGGAGGACGAGATCTCGGCCATGGGAAACCCTTTCGCGTGGTCGCGGCGCGCGCGGGGCGCTCCGCTACGGTACAGTGTTCATCATTGTACCTGTCTGGCGCAAAAAAGGCGCGCTCGCTGCGGCGTTACATGCCTGCAACATGAGCGTAAGGGGGAAGGCCGCATGGGGAAGAGCCGTCTGGCGCGTGTCCGGCTCGTGTTGGGTTGATTTCCGATCTCAGCCGAACACATTGAGCGGACAGGCCGTTCCCGCAGTCAGCCGAACGCCTCCGACGGCTGATTCCGAACTGGAAGCGGAGGGCATCCCCGCCCTTCGGTAGGGGATACCGCTCCGCGGCGCATGCCGCGGGCGGCGCCCCTATCGGACCACCGTGACCTCAGTTGGGATGGGCCCAGCACTGCCGCGTACTCGGTGAGCTAGAGCCAACTGTTCGTCTTCACGTCGCGTATGGCGATATTTCGGTCGTCCGGCTCGGTGATGCCGTAGCCGAACGCCTGGAGCGTCTCGATGGACTCCTGGATCCTCTGTTGGAACATGGGACCCGGATCGACCCTCGGCCCGAGGTGCCCGCGCCAAAGGCACGGCGTGGCGCGCAGCATGTTATGGATTTTGGAGATGGGCTCGATGTCGGCGTAGACGTTGAGCGTCGCCATGGCGTCCTTGTGGCCGAGGATCGATTGGAGCGCCTTGATATCGCCGCCTTGGCGGATCCACTGCGTTGCGAACGTGTGGCGAAGGCCGTGGAACGTGATCAGCTCGTCGTCGGTGCCCATGAGGCCGTTGGTCTCCGAGAACGTCTTGAACGCCCTGCGGATATAGCTTGTCGTCGCGAAGGTCGCGCCCGGCTCCGACAGGATGTAGCAGCCCCCGATCTCGACCGCCCCGGTAAGGCCGCGCAAGCGCAGCTTTCCGCAGTCGATCTCGTGGGTCTCCTTCAGGATGGGGAGTAGGCCGACCGGGTCGATGGGGATACCCCTGGCGTCATGGGTCTTGGTGTCCTTGATGAACGAACCCATTCCCTTCGCGTACGCCACCGAGTGTCTGATCGAGATCAGGCCCGTCTCGAAATCCACATCGCACCACCGAAGGCCGCAGACCTCGCCGATTCGCATCCCCGTGTGCAGGGCGAGTACGACCGCCCTCTAATCCTCGGCGGACCAATCGAGTCCGAACTCCTTTCGGGCATCCTCTTCGCTCATGACTTCGAGAAGGTCTCCGGGTTGGCAACGAAGGGCGAGGCATAGCTGCTCGAGTGTGTTGAAGCGAATGCCGCGAATATGCCCTTTTTTAATACGGGACAGGTTCACGGGCGTGGTTCCAATCCTTTCGGCAAGTTCGTTCGAGGAAATCTTTCGCTCGGCCATGATCTTGTCGAGGCGAACAATTACGGGCATGGCGTTTCCTTACGCAATCTCGTCGGAGTCGAGGTACAGCTCTCGGGCGTACAAGAAGAGCTGGGAAAGCATGAACAGGACGATGCCGAGAACCAGAGAGGTCCAATCGAATGATGAAGCGATCTCTTGGGCGCCGACGGCCCCCTCGCCGCCAAACATCGAAACGGAGGTTTTGAGTGAGCCGGCGTAGAGGCTGGTGGCAGCTTGAACAACGAAGAGAATGCCGAGCACCTTCAAGCATGTCGCAGACCCTTTCTTGAAGGGGTCTCCGCTCTTGATCGTCCACACGAGAACGGCGCTGAGGATGGTCGTAGCGATACCGATGACGGCAGGGACCAATGTCGAGATCGCAAGGGCTGGATACGCGGGGGAGTCTGCAATTACAGGGTTGTCGAGCACTTCGATTGCTGGCTTTAAGGAGAACGCCACTTGTGCGATGGCGGTGGCGCAAAGGGTCGCAGAGGCTATCGCACATGCGATGCGGAAGGAATGAAGCCGGGGAGTGCGATTGTCGGAACTCATAATAACCTCCGAAGAATTTAAAAAACTCAGGTTACTTTTTAACAGTTTATGTTAAATTGACTTTGCCGGCAAGTAATCACAGCATACTGCAACCGAAACCCCTCTAGATTGGAGAGGATTATGTTCAGTACTGTTAAGTCGTGTAAGCTCTTGGTTTTCCTCGGCCTCGCTCTTTGTCTGTTGCTGCCGGGAGCCCCCGCTTTTGCGGATACCCCGATGCCTCCTTCCCAGGAGAGCAGCCAGTGTGCCCTCGTTGAGCCCCTCGGGTATACGGACGACGTCGTCGATACCTACTGGAGCTACAGCTGTCCTCGCGGCGTAAGCGGGCACAGCATCTCGATGTTCAACATCTCTTACAAGACGATCTCCTACCGAAATGGCTATCGCCGATCCGCGCATCATAGGGATCCCGCCTCGCTGCAATGTGCTCCTGTGGTGTTCTTGGCACAACTGATAAATGGCAATTTGTCTATAGCACCTACTAGATGCGAGGAAGGGCCGAGCATTTTGTTCGGCCCCTCTGTTCCGACTGGATGAGGTTAAGGTTGGCGATGAATATGCTCAAAATCTCGAAGGCGATCTTTAGGTCGCTTCTCTCCTCCAGGTCGCTCTGTGTTGTCGTTGTTGCGTTGATGGTTCTTTGTGCTCTGCCCGTCTTCAGGAGCGCGGCTGGCATCGACGGACGGGTCGAATACCTCGAGTCGGGAATAACCCGTGTTGAGCAGGAATTGTCAGCATCCTATGCGGATGCGCTTGTGAATGCGGGGGAGGACGGTGTCTACACCTCTTCATCAAGCATGCCCGCGCTTCTGTACCCTCTTGCCGCGGGACGTCTTATCTTGGCACCGCTCTCTCCCCTACTTCCGTTTCTGCAGATATCGGATGGAGAGTACACCTATTATGACGGATCGAAGGAGTACTTGCTATGGGTCGCAACGGCCGTTGCCGTCTCGTTCCTTGCCGCGCGTCTTAACAAACGTGAAAAGCTCATCATCCAGGCGCCGATGGGCGAGCTGGGTAGACTTGTTGCATCGAGCGTATGGGCGAGTGTTTTTGCAATGCTTGCCGTCCTCGCCATCAATCTTCCAGGGATAATCGCCGCGCTTGTGAAGAATGGCCCGGGCTCGCCGTTCTATCCGATAGGCTACATTCAATATGCGACTCCGGTTATCAAACCGGCTTGGCTGGTGTTCGCGCAGACGGCCATCTTGCAATTCTTGGTGGCAGCGTTCATCTCGCTTGTCGTTCACCTTGCCGTGAAGATTGCCAATAACCCTACGCTTGGAATCGTGTTCGTATGTGCCCTGATGGGGGTGACGATGGTTCCCGGGTATTACGGAAGATCCATCGCTTTACGTGAGTTCGCCCTGTTGAATCCCCTTACGTATGCGAACACTGAGTTGACCGTCGGCGCCTATAGCCCGTACCCGACAACGCAGATAGTGAATCTGCCTGGACTTTGCTTCGAGCGTGGCGCGATTGCCCTCGTATGCGCAATCGGGATCGAGGTGCTGGCAATTAGCCTGCTTTGCGTTGCTGGAAAGAGCGGCTGCGCGTGCCCGATATCCCCGATTTGTCTTGAGAGAGGTTCCTTCACTGCATCGAGAACGGCAACTCGTTCGAGCGCTTGTGCCTCCGCCGTTGCATACGTAAGAACGATGGGGAAACTGCTCCTGCGTTCTCCTACCCTCGCCGTATGCGCGATTGCAATGTCGACGACGATGCTGGCCCCGGCTCTGGTCGAGATGTTTCCTGACGCTGATAACGTTTCCGCTGTTCGGTATAGGGATGGGGAGCTCCGTTCAATAGATCGGTATCTAGAGCAGAACGCTGCGAATATGGACGTCGAGGGCAAAGCGGCCCTGGAAGACATGCGGGATGCTCTTTCGGGTTTCGTGTACGCGCCTATGCCTGCGGAGGGGTTTCGAAGCCTTGCGACGTACGAGCGCGCTCGAGGTGAGCTGGGCGCGGCAGATGCGACTCTCCTGCAATCGATCGGAATCGAGCCGGAGACTCCTTCTCGTGCGGAGGCGCGCGCCCTTCTGCTTGAGTCGATCGCGAGCTTGCCGGACCCCAAGGTTTACGAGTTAAGTACGAAGATGCCCCCATTAATCCTCCTTTCGTATCTCCAGGCAGCGCTTCCCTCCTTATTTTTGCTGTTGCCCGTGGTTGTCACATCGCTCGCGTGCACCCACCTGCAGTGTCGTTCCCTTCTGGTTCTCCAGATTCCCGCAACAGCGCATGTGCGTTTTCTGACGGCTGTTGCGCTGGCTCTCCTGCTTGGCTTGGTGCTGCTTTTGGTGTCGATGGTTCCCGCTGTCGTTGTGTCCGTGATTAAGAACGGTGCGGGTGGATCGGAGTATCCCGTCGCTCTCATTCGGGCGGGAGCTTCGACAACGTCCATGGTGGGGGAGGCGGTGTTGTGCAGTATTCCGTTGCTGGTCATGGCATACGGCGTGATTTCCGTCGTCGCTGCGTTGACAGCAGCGATTAGCCGCAACCCCGTTGTCACCGGAATGGTTTGCGCGGTTCTCTTGGTGTTGGGTTCGTTGAGCGCTCATGTTGAAAGCGTGGGCATGGGCGTCGCGCTGCTGGCTCCATTCGCCTCGTTTGATCCCGCTTCCCAGGTGGGGACGATTGGGTTCCTTGGGCGAGGGACGAACGCGATGCCTTTTGGAGAGGTCGTCGGCGCATCGGGCGCTCTGCTGGTGGTCTTGGGCGCCGTATCTCCGTTGATGGTGCGCCTGAGTGTTCCAAAGATCGAAAGGGGATGATCTCGATGATTGACCTTCAAACGCTGACGATCTCTTATGGAAAGAAGGTGCTCGTAGATTCGGTGAACGCTGAGTTTGCCCCGGGTACGGTCTACGGTCTCGTCGCTCCGAACGGGCATGGAAAGACGACGTTGCTGCGTGCGATGGCAGGTTTGCCGGGTCCTCGCGTGGACGGGAGCATCGTTCTGGATGAGGTGCAGGGTACGGGTGCGAGAGAGGTCCGTTCTATGATCTTCTATGCACCTGGTGAGGGGACGCTGCTGTATCCCGGATTGCGTGCGGAAGATCACCTCAAGATGGTTTGCGATATGTGGCCGCATGCTCGCGATATCGAAGAGATAGTGGAACAAACGCAGATAGGCGAGTTCGCGAAGATGAGGATCCGCACTCTGAGCCAGGGCATGAAGCAGCAGCTTACCCTGGCGATTGCGTATGCGACGGGCGCGCGGTACCTTCTATTAGATGAGCCCATGAACGCGCTCGACCCCAGCAGGGTGGACTTGCATTCCGAGATTCTCAGGAAGCTGGCCGATTCTGGTACGTGCATCATCATGTCATCCCACATCTTGGATTCGGTCGATAGGCTGTGCGATGAGATTCTGTTTTTGAAGGATGGGAGGCTCATTAGAAGCATTCCGCAAGATGATGCTGCGCCGAAGTCTCCTGGATCCCATTTCGCAAAGCCTGCCGGACGCGCCGAGGGTGCGCTAAGCACGTATCGGCGACTCTACGAAAAGGGCGGGTAGAAATGCAAGTTAAAAATCTATGTGGCCAATGTGATACCGTTGAACCTGCATATCGATACCGCTCAGCCATTCGCCTCGCCCCCGTCGCACGTATCTTCATCCGGTCTGTTACTTTTAATCTAACGATTCTTTGAGGAACGTAGGTGCTTCCAAATGTACTGTCGACTTCTTCTCAAACTGATCCTAAGAGACAAGGCCGCATGGATTTGTACGCTCGTTCTCGCTGCAGCCTTCTCCGTCCCCATTGCGTTCAATTCACCCATCTACGGGCCCTTCTTTATGAAACAGGGCATGCAGGGCTTTGTCGACGCATTCAATACGCGCGCGCCCCGGGCCAGCGGCACAGACCTATCTCCAGAGCAGCAAAATGACGCGGAGCTTGCAAGATACGCGAACGCCGCCCTTGCCG